>JASHVN010000669.1 GCA_030044555.1 Xanthobacteraceae bacterium
CGTTGTTGGTGGAGGTCGAAGGGCTCCACTCCGAATAGAAGCCGGCCACCGAGCTGAGCTGACACGGTGGATCATTTCATCCACCGAGCCATGAGCGATCGTCGCAGCGTAACGAGCGAACATCTCGACTTCACGAAAAGATATCCTCCAACGCCGGGAAAATAAGAAGACGCCTGCGATACATACCAAAGTCGACCCGCGCAAGAAGAGGTCGATGCCAGTCAGTTTTTGTTGCGCCGGATACGGCGCGTCGCGCAGGCTCTGGAAGGCATGCGCGAGCGATTGCAGCAGCCGGTAGCCTTCTCACCGCGCTTTCGGCAAACGCATGAAAAGTCCGCCAAACTTTACCACTATTCTGCAACGGGCCGGCAGATTGCTAAAGCTGACGATTCCTCCAACCGCTCCCTCGCGGCCAACGAGGATTGCTTCAACGTCGTTTCTTCCAGCAGGAGACCGGCGCGCCCCATAGGCCGTCTGTCCTGATTCCCCGCCGCGCCCATCAAAAGAAAGGCCCAACGGCGGTTCTGGTCTGCACGCGCCTCGCTTGCCGCCATGCGCGACTAAGCGCATTATCCTTGGCGGTTGACTTTGCTACCGGGCTTTTAAAAATCAAAACGGGGAGGATGTGCGATGGGAAAGCTCTCGCCGGCGATTGCGTTGATGGCCCCGCTGCTCATGGCCAGCGCGCTGACGCCATCACACGCTGCGGACATGACATTCGACCGCGCGCTCAATGCCAGCAAGGAGCCGCAGAACTGGCTCCTTTATTACGGCAATTACCAGGGCTACCGCTTTTCGCCACTGACCGCAATCAACGCCGAAACGGTCAAAAACCTCAAGCCGGTCTTTGCGGTTGCGCTGGGCGGCCTGCAAAGCGGCGGCCGCTATGCCTTTGGCAATCTCGAAGGCACGCCGCTGGTCGAAAACGGCATCATGTACGTCACCGACGGCTGGGGCAGCGTCTACGCCATCGACGTCTCCAGCGGTACCAGGGGCCTCATCAAATGGAAGTTTGACCCGGGTATTGACCGCGCCTGGGCGGGTGACGTGGCCTGTTGCGGCGTCAATAACCGGGGCGTGGCGCTGTGGAAGGACAAGGTCATATCGATCGCTCTCGATGGCCGGATGTTCGAGTTGAACAAGGCGACCGGCGAGAAGGTTTGGGAGCGCAAGATCGCTGATCCGGCGCTGGGCGAAACCATCACCATGGCGCCGCTGGTGGTGCGCGATCTCGCTATTGTCGGCCCGGCCGGCGGCGAGTTCGGCATCCGCGGCTTCATCGACGCCACCGATCTCAACACCGGCAAGCAGGCTTGGCGCACCTATACGATCCCGGGTCCGGGCGAGCCGGGCCACGACACTTGGAAGGACGGCGAGGACCATTGGAAGCACGGCGGCGCCCCGGTCTGGGAGACCGCCACCTACGATCCGGAGACCGACACCATCTACCAAGGCGTCGGCAATGCCGGTGCCGACTGGGATCCGCAGTACCGGCCGGGCGACAACAAGTGGGCGGCGAGCGTCTTGGCGCTCAATCCGGCCGACGGCAAGATCAAGTGGGGTTTTCAGTATACGCCGAATGATCCGTTCGACTTCGACGAAATCTCCGAGCATCCAATTATCGACGCCAAGGTCGATGGCAAGGAGCGCAAGCTCGTGGTTCATGCTGCGCGCAACGGCTTCTTCTATGCCCTCGACCGCACCGACGGCGCCTTCGTTGCCGGCAAGCAATATGTCGACAAGCTGAACTGGACGACGGGGCTTGATCCCGAGACCGGTTTGCCGGCCAACTACGATCCCAAAGCCGGCGTGCAGGTCTATTCGGCAGGCACCCATGGCATGCGCGGCGCGCCGATGGCCACCATCTGTCCCTCTCATTTCGGCGCCAAAAACTGGGAGCCGACGGCATACAATCCTACTCTCAACATGCTCTACATTCCTTCGATCGAGGGCTGCGATGGCATCCAAACGGTGGCGCAGAAGGACTTCGTCGACCAGGGCGGATCGGTGAAGCCGCGAGACCGCTTCAGCGGCGGCTCGTTCAAATTGACCAGCCGCCTCTACGGCAGCCTCAAAGCCATCGATCCGACCACCGGCGATATCAAGGCCTCGGTGCGGCTCGACTTCCCGAACTACGCCGGCGCACTCGCCACAGCCGGCAACCTCGTGTTCCTCGGGCAGCCTGATGGCAATTTTACCGCATACGATGCCAAGACCTTGAAGCAGGTCTGGAACTTCAATGTTGGCACCGGCATCAACGCGCCAGCGATCAGCTATTCGGTCAACGGCAAGCAGTACATCGCCGTTCTCGCCGGCTCGCGGCAGTCGCCGTTTGTCATGCAGAGTGATCCATCGCTGAAATTTTCGTCGACGACGTCGATGCTATTCGTGTTCGGGCTCTGAGCGAGCGGCGGTGAAGCCTGACGCCGGTGCGGCTCATATGGCCGTTCCGGCGTTCGTGGCCAAGAAAACGATAAGCGAAATCCAGCACATGATTGGTCAATCCGTCCGCAAACTGCCGGCCGCGTTCATGATGGTTGCCTTAATCGGCGCGAGCGCAATCAACCCGCTGCACGCCCAAGATACGCAAAGCGCGGAGGAGCAACGCGTCATTGCGCAAGGCAAGGACATCTTCAAGACAAAGGCGACCTGCCAGTTTTGCCATAAATGGGATGCTTCCGGCGATCAGGGCTACGGCGGCAACGCGTTGTCGTTGCGCGCGACCAAGCTCGGCCCTGCGCAAATTGCCGAGACCGTCAAATGCGGCCGCCCCGGCACCGGCATGCCTTACCACGACCCACTCGCCTATACCGACAAGCGCTGCTACGGCGTGACCCGCGAACAGCTCGGCAACGCCATGCCGCCCGAGCCCAACGCTTTCCTCAATGACGACGAGATCAACGCCGTGGTGAAATACCTCTTCGCCAAGGACGTTGGGCGCGGACCTTCAACCTACCAGGACTGCGTCGAATTCTGGGGCACCGAGACGCGGCAGTGCGATCCGATGAAGCCGCATTGAGCCGATGACTGTTGTGCGCGGAGCGGCAATTGTCAGCGTGGCGACGGTGCTCGCGATAGCGGCAACGGCGGGCAGCTTTGCGCAAACGGTGTCTGATGAGGGTGAAGTTCACGGACTTAAGCTCGGCCTGCGTGCCGCCGCGATGACGCTCGACGGCTGGGGTCAGCTTGCCTGTGGCAGCGACGGTGGACCGCCACGCCAGGACCTCGACAGCTGGGCGGACTTCAAGAAGTGCCCGCCCGAGGCAAACGGCCTCCATGAAGTCGCAGCCCGCTTCGACGACGAGGCCGAATACGTAGCCAAGGCGCTCGGCGTGCCGGCCGATGCGGCGGGGCGGATCGGCACCCGGGTCGCCGGCCATCCGGTCGTGCTCTCGGCTTTGTTTGACGATGGCGGGACACTGCGCGGCGTCCGCATGGTAAGCGATCCGCGAGCGACGCCAATGGAGCGACGCATGGCCCACCTCCTCGGCGTCGCTGTGATCAACCGTTACGGCGCCGATGGCTGGACTTGCACGGATTTGCCGCCGGCCGAAGGCGAGTCCGCCGTCGGTGGTGTGTTTATCAAGCGGCACTGCGAAAAGGCGCTGCCAGGACGAGCGCTGACGGTGGAGACGCATTTTCTCCGCAAGCCCGGCCAGCGCGATATCGACCCGGAAACCGGTGACTACACCCACGGCCAATTCGAGAGCTGGACGCGCTTCGAGCTATTCGATCCCAGCTATCACAAGCGGTGAACCGAACGTCCTATATTAAACCCTGCCGCGGAGTAGCGGTATCGGGAGCAGCCGGCGGTGCGGACGGGTGGGGTGATTGTTCTGCTGCTAACGAGCCTGGCAAGCATGAGCGCCGCTACCGTTGGCCTCGGGCAAACTCCCGCGCAGCCGCGCCCGAGCCGTGCCGAGGTCTGGGACCTCAAGCTCGGCACGCCGGCGGCGAGGCTGCCCGGCGGCTTTGGCGAATATGCCTGCGGCACCAATGGTGGGCCGCCATCGCTGCCGCTTACCGGCTGGAACGAGTTCGGCCGCTGCCGGCCCGAGCCGAGCGGCTTGCGCGAAATCTATTTCCGCTACGATGACGAACTCGAATATTGGGCCAAGGCGAACGATTTGCCGGAAGAGATCGAGCGCTATTCCGGCACCAAGGTTTATGATTTCCCGGTCGTGCTGTCAGCGTTGTTCGACGACCGCGGCATCTTGGCGGGTTTCCGCATCGTCAGCGACCCGCGCGACACCAGCCGTCCGCGCGAGGAAGCCTACGCCTTGCGCAATTTCCTCAGCGCCCGTTTCGGCCGCGACGGCTGGAGCTGTACCGATCTGTCTGGCGCCGAAGGCGAAGAGCCGGTCGATGGAACCTTCATCAAGCAAGATTGTCGCAAGGCCTTTGATGGGCCGGCGCTCGCGGTCATGCAGACGCGATACTTCCGCAGGAAGGGCGAGCACCAGTTCGATCCGTACTCGAACAAAGAGACCGAGGGGCAGTTCGAAAGCATGGTGCGCTTCGAACTCAGCCTCGTGCGTCCAGCGGCGAACTGAAGGTCAGAGGCCAAATACGTACAGCATCGTCGCGTTGCTTTGGAACCTGCGCTCGGGCGAGCGGGCTAGCTTCGCTTTGCCCACCGGACCGAGGCCGGATGCGATGGCTATGTACTGCTTGCCGTCGACCGCATAAGTCACGGGCGGCGCGTCGAAGCCGGTGCCGACATTGATCTTCCAAAGCTCCTCGAGGGTTTCGTCGTCGTAGGCAATGATGGTGCCATCGAGCAGCGCCGTAACGACGATGCCGCCGCCAGTCGTCAAGACGCCGCTGAGATCGCCATACGGCAAATCCTTGCGCGTCTTCAGCGCGCCGGACGCGGGATCGAGCACGGCGAGGCTGCCGGTGATGCGCGCATTGTTGACGTACTTGCCGCCGCCGAATTTGCCCAACACGTGGGCACTGCGGTCGGGAATGATGTCGGCGCAGCCTTCGTCGCCGCCGATGTAGAGCAGATGCGTCTTGTCGCTATAGGACGGCGGCCAATAGTTGGTGCCGCCGTGCACGTCGGGGCAGGAGTTCACCATCTTCTCGGTGCCGCCCTTCCAGTCATTGTTGTAGATTTGCACGTCCTTGGTCGGATCGTAATCGAGTGGTTTGCCGCTCTGGCTGTTGATGCCCTTGGTCCAGTCGACCTTCTCGGCATATTGCGTGGCCTTGAGAAACTCGCCGTTGCGGCTGTCGAACGAATATTGAAAACCATTGCGGTTGGCGAGCGACAGGATTTTGCGGCTCTCGCTGCCGACCGCATTGTCAACGATGATCTGCGAGCCGCTGGCATCGTAATCGTGGACGTCGTTCGGCGTGTACTGGAAGTACCACTTGATCTTGCCGCTGGTGGCATCGAAGGCGATGGTGCTGTCGGTGAACAGGTTGTCGCCCGGGCGGTACGCTGAATCGTAACGGGGCGCCGGGTTGCCCGAGCCCCAATAGGTGAGGTTGGTGGCGGGGTCGTAGGAGCCGGTGACGTAGAACGCGCCGCCGCCGGTCTGCCAGGCGTTGACCTTGTCCTTCCAGGTTTCGCTGCCGGGCTCGCCCGGCGCCGGTACGGCGTAGGTCTTCCACTTCAGTTCGCCGGTCTTGGCGTCGAGCGCGGCGAGCCAGCAGCGCACGCCGTTGTCGCCACCCGAGCCGCCGATGATGACGGTGCCGTCCAGCGCCAGCGGCGCCGCGGTGATTTCCATGTCCGGCTGATCGTGAAGGTTCTTGTCCCAGACGACCTTGCCGGTCTCCTTGTCCGTCGCGATCACGCGGCCATCGAGGCCGGCAACCGAAATGACGAGATTGCCCCACAGCGCCACGCCGCGATTGCGGTCGGGTTTTTGCACACCGGGATTCATCTTCCAGACCACTTGCCCGGTCGTGCCGGAACGCACATCGATTTTGTAGACCACGCTCCACACGTCGGTGATGTACATAAATCCGTCGTCGACCAACGGCGTCGCTTCGTTGTATTCATTGCCAGTAGTGCCGCCGAGCGGCAGCGCGAAGGCGAGCTTCAGATTCTTCACGTTCGATTTATTGATGATCGCCAGCGGCGAATAGCGGTGCGAGCCGAAATCGCGGTGGTTCATCAGCCAGTTCTGCGGCTCAGGATGCAATAGCCGCTGGTAGGTGACGTCGGCGGCATGCGCCGCGGTCGACTCGACCAACAGCGCGCAGCAGACGAGCAGAGTCGCCGCTCCCGCGCTTTGAAGAAGTGTCCCGGTTTTCATTGCGTTTCCTCCCAATGCCGCAACGATAGCGGACCTCGCGGTTCAAATCCGCTCCACGAGCGCTGCGGTTCTCGCTAATTATGCACGCTGCCGTCGGGCATCAGCGTGCCGGACAGCTTGACGCCGGTCATGACGGCGCCAGTGAGAATGGCGCCGGTCAACCGCGCGCCGGAGAGATCAGCTCCGGTGAGATCGGCGTTCGAAAGATCGGCGCCGTAAAGATCAGCCTCAGTGAGCTTGGCGCCCCTGAGGTTCGCCTCGCGCAGCACGGCGCTGAGCAAGCCGGCATTGTCGAAGTTGGCACCCGCGAGATTGGCGCGGCGCAGCGAGGCGTCGACCAGATTGGTTCTGCTCAGATCGGCGCCCTGCAACGAGGCGTCATCGAGGCGGGCTTCGGTGAGTATGGCGTCGGAAATCTTAGCGTGGTCGAGTTTGGCGCGGATAAGAAAGGCCGTCTGCATCTTGGCATTGACGAGATCGGCACCGGACAGGTCGGCGGCGCTCAGGTCCGATCCATAGAACATCGCATTTTCGGCTTTGGCGCTCACAAGCGACGCGGCCTTCAGATCGGTCTTGTTGAGGTTGGCATCGGTGAGATTGGCGCCGTCCAGCTTGGCGCCGCCAAGCTTGGCGCGGTGCATCACCGCGCGGGATAGATCGGCGCCGGTGAGGTCGTCGCCGGACAAATCCTTCTGCTTGAGTGGCGCGCCGACCAGCGCGCATTTCACGCATGTCTTGCTGTGACCGGCAAGGAAGTCCGCCGCGTCCTGGGCCCGGGCCGGACTTGGTCCGGCTACGGGCAGCAGTGCAGCGACAAACACCAGCAAAGCGCCAGACCTTCGGATGCGACGGCAGGCGACCATGGGGCTATCGGCACGCGAACGCGGCGGCCTCCTTCATAGCCCGAACACGAACGGCATGGTCTGGTTTCGTTCGTACTTGAGCTCCGGCGTGAAGTCATGGCGGCGCTGTGCAATCTTGCTCAGGCCCGACGTGATCGCAACGTATTGCTTGCCGTTTACCGCAAACGTCATCGGGGGCGCGTCGAAGCCGCTGCCGACGTTGAGGTCCTTGACGTTGTCTTTGTTGATGACATCGAGCGGTGAATAGCGCTGGCTGTTATAGGTGCAATGGTTCATCAGCCAGTTTTGCGGTTTCTTGTCGGCATTGACCAGCCGATCCGGCGTGACGTCGGCTGCCAGAGCCGGCGAGCCGAGCAGCATGGCGCCGGCCAGCAGCAGATAGCGGATCGAAGCAGCCTGGTAGACCATGTGTTTCTCCTCGGCTTTTGGTCTCGCGACAAACAACGGCGGCGAAGCTACGGCGCGGAGACGGTTCGATTGTACCAATGCAGCGCATCGACGCTGACCACGCGCTCGCTGCCGTTGAACAGCTTGGCGACGCGCCCGCCGGATGCCTTGAACTCGAAGGCTTTGACGCGGTCCTTTACCGGCACGGTGGCGTTGCGCATGATGTCGAGCCCCTGATCGATCTTCCAGATTTGGTAGGAATTGGGGTCGGCCGCGGAGAAGAATTTGGACTCGGCGGCGAGCCTGCGGGCAACGCCGCGCTCATAGGTCAGGTGCAGCGCCAGGTGCTCGCCGTCACGACCGGTGAAGTCCCAGGTCTCCTCGTTTTCTATCGGGCCGCCAGCAGCAGCACGGGTCGAGCGCTCAACGCGATAGCTAGTTGCGGCCTGATACACCTTGAATGGGCCAGGTGCTTGTTTCGCGTTGGCGGTGATGCCGTCGATCACCATCTGGCCGGCCATTTCATTGCTGCCGGATTTCTTGATTGGAGAAGCGAAATATACCATTTGCTCGGTGCCAGCCGGCGCGCCATCAGGCCTGTTGATGTCGACGCGGTCGACGAAGATCAGGCGCACATTGCAGTCCTTGGCCGGACCTGAGGTGGCGACGAACGGCCCCCAGCCGTCAGGCAAGAGCGCCTTGAGCGCCGCAGGAGAAACGGCCAGGTCGAGCTGCATACGCACCTCGGCACTTTGCTCAAGCAGAGTTTGGGCGTGCGCTCCCCCGTTTAGCCCGATCAAGGTGATGAGGGCGGTGCCGATAGCGGCCGCGCCGGTTGCGCGCATTCATTCCTCCCGTGTGGTCGTTCTGACCCTGTGTTGACGTGTATTCTAATCGAGAACAGTGCCGTACTGCCACGCCGAATGGGCAGAGCCGGCATACCGTCGCCGATTACTCAATCATAGGCATGGGCGCGGAC
>JASHVN010000100.1 GCA_030044555.1 Xanthobacteraceae bacterium
ACGATGATCATGTCCTTCTGGCGATCGAGCAGCTTGAGAAATCCTTCTGCATCGAGGACGCCGATATCGCCGGTGCGCAGCCACCCATCGGCGGTGAGCACGCGCTTGCTTTCGTCCGGGCGTTGCCAATAGCCCTGCATCACCTGCGGGCCGCGCACCCAGACCTCGCCGTGTTCGCCGAAGGCGACGATATCGCCAGCCTCGTCGCGGATGGTCACCTCGGTCGAGGGCACCGGCAGGCCGACGG
The DNA here is from genome assembly GCA_030044555.1 of Xanthobacteraceae bacterium. Taxonomy (GTDB): domain Bacteria; phylum Pseudomonadota; class Alphaproteobacteria; order Rhizobiales; family Xanthobacteraceae; genus BOG-931. The sequence continues at coordinate 248 of JASHVN010000100.1, forward strand.
TGCCGAGCTTCGGATGTTCTATGGGATTGATGCACACGACCGGCGAGGCTTCGGTCAACCCATAGCCTTCCACCAAGTCTCTGCCGGTGATCTCGCGCCAGCGGCGGGCGACCTCGCCTTGCACGGCGGCGCCGCCGCCGATGGTCACGCGCAGCGCGCTGAAATCGAGCGCGGCAAAGCTCTGATCGTTGACCAGCGCATTGAACAGCGTGTTGACGCCGGAGGCCGCGGTGACGCCGACATCGCGCATGGTGCGGATGAGGCGATGCAGATCGCGCGGATCGGGAATGAGCACGTTCAAACCGCCGAACCGCGCGAAGACCAGCAGGTTCGCGGTCAGCGAGAAGATATGATAGAGCGGCAGCGGCGTAAGCGCGCGCTCATGATCGAGCGTCAGGCCCGAGCCGATCCAAGCCGAGCATTGCAACGTATTGGCGACGAGGTTGCGGTGGGACAGCATCGCGCCCTTGGCCACGCCCGTCGTTCCGCCGGTATATTGCAGGAGCGCGGTCGCGTTCGCTCCCGGTTCGGCGTCCGCGTAATGATCGCTGGGCGCGCGGCTGCAGGCGTCCTGCAGCATGGTGAACGCCTCGAAGTGCCAGGTGGGCACGGCGTGCTTGATGTAAGAATTCGCCAGATTGAACGCCCAGCGCCTAAGCGTCGGCACGAAGTCGCCGAGCCGCGCCACGACGACGTGGCGCACTTGCGTCTGCGCAATGATGGTTTCGAGCTTGTGGGCGAAGTTTTCCAGAATGACGATGACGCTGGCGCCCGAATCGGCGAGTTGCTCTTTAAGCTCGCGCGGCGTGTAAAGCGGGTTGACGTTGACGACGGTCAGGCCCGCGCGCAGCGTGCCGAGAAACGAAACCGGGTAAGCCAAGAGGTTCGGCAGCATGATGGCAACGCGGTCGCCCGGCCGGCACGTGACCTCTTCCAGCAGGAACGCCGCAAAGGCACGGCTGTCGCGCTCCCACTCCGCATAGCTCATGCGCGCCCGCAGGCATTCGAAAGCCGGCCGTTCGGAAAAATCGCGGCACGCTTCGAGCAGCATGGCGTGCAGCGACCGGTGGGCGTCGGCATCGATGCTCTTCGGCACCCCGGGCGGATACGCGGAGAACCAGACCGGCTCCGCTGTGCGGGGCCGCGACGGCGCCGGCGCCGCGACGAGTTCTGCCTGCAGCATCATCGCTTTCGCCCCTCCGCCGGGAGACTCGAAATCGTCAGACCCAAAATCATCATTCTGGGACGACATCATACGCCCGCCAAAGTAAACATCTTGCAAAACACGCCGCATTCCCATTGCCGTCGAGGCGAGCGATAATATCGCTGTGTCGCCTCGATTGGAAAATGGGTTCAATAGCCGGGGACAACGTCAGGGAGGTCGTTATGTTGCACCATAAAAACGCGATTGCGGCGCTGGCCGCGTGCTTTTCAGTCTTGTGCATTGCCGCATCATCGCCAGCCGGGGCGGAAGACATTCTGGTCACCCAGTACAAGGCCGACCCGTCTGGCGCGCCCTATGGGGTGGCGATCGAAAAGGGATTTTTCAAGAAGGCCGGCGTCGATGTGACCGGCGTGATTTCCGGCGAAGGCGGCGGCGCATCGGTGCGCGCGGTCATTGCCAGCGATCTCGGCTTCGGCGAGACCTCGCCGGCCGCCGCGATCGCCGCCATCAGCCAGGGCCAGGATATCAAGATCGTCGATATCGGCACGCGGTCGCTCGCCGACAACGTCATCATCGTGATGCCGGATTCTCCGATCAAATCGGTCAAGGACCTCAAAGGCAAGAAGGTCGCCATCAGCAACCCGAAATCGCTCGGCGAGATGACTTTCGTCGCCGCCGCCGAAAAGGTCGGGCTCAACCCTAACGACATCCAGCGGGTGGCGCTCGGCAACCTTTCCGGGGCGCTGACGGCGCTGGAAAATCACGTGGTGGACGCGACTTCGATCCCGGGCATTCTGTTCATGATGCGCGGTGGCGAAAGCAAATACCACGTCATCATGGGACCGAAGGAGCTGCCTGATTTGCCGCCCGCGGCCGGCATCGCCACCAGCGACCTGATGAAGAACCATCCCGACAAGTTGCGCGCCATTCTTGCCGCGCGGCGCGAGGCGGTGCAATTCATCGAGCAGCACACCGCCGATGCCAGCAAGATTCTGGAAAAGATCTACGCACCGCTGCCGCCAAATGAAGTCGATACGATGATGCAGCAGTTGGTCGATGCAAAATTTTACAGCGAGGGACGGATCGAGATGCCGCTTCTGCAAACCACCGAGCACGTGATGCGCGTCGTCGGCATGCTCGACAAGGACGTCGATCTGTCGAAGATGGTCGATCCTTCCTTCCTGCCGGCAGATCTGCAGAAATGAGCGTTGCGCAAAAATGAGCGTTGCGTCTTTGCCGTCGCGCGAGATCCACGCCCAGCTCGAAGCGGTCACGCGGGTCTTTCCCGCGGCGCCGGGCGCCGGCGCGCAGCCGCCGGTGCATGCGCTCGGACCTGTCGATCTCGACCTGCGCAAGGGCGAATTCTTTGCCGTGGTCGGTCCGTCCGGCTGCGGCAAGTCCACGTTCCTCGAAGTGCTCGCCGGCCTGCAGAAGCCGACTGCGGGCACGGTGACATTTGAGGGCAAGGTGGTGAACGGCGAAGTCGCCGACGGCATCGGCGTCGTCTTTCAGGAAGACGCGAGCTTTCCCTGGCTTACGGTGTGGGACAACGCCGCATTCGGCCTGCGCCGCAACGGCGTTGCCGCGGCGGAAATTCGCCGCCGCGTCGACGACACGCTCGCCTTCATGGGGCTTAAGGATTTCGCCCGCGCCTATCCGTCGCAATTGTCCGGCGGCATGCGCCAGCGCGTCTGCATCGCGCGCACGCTGGTGCTGCAGCCGCGGCTCATTCTGCTCGACGAGCCGTTCGGCGCGCTCGATGCGCAGACGCGGCTGCTCATGGGCGACGAGGTGTTGCGGCTGTGGCGGCGCACCGGCGCGAGCGTGCTGCTCATCACCCATGCGCTCGACGAAGCCGCCATGCTCGCCGACCGCGTCGGCGCCATGTCGGCGCGTCCCGGCCGCTTTATCGAGGTCATCGATACCGGCTGGCCACGCGAGCGCGACTCCACCATCGTCGGCGAAGCCGCATTCGGCGAGATCACCGCGCGCTTGTGGGAACGCCTGCGCGGCGAGTCGCTCAAGGCGCTCGGCCATGCGGGCGCCGACTCGATGGCCGCGGAATGACGCGCGTCGGCCTGATCCGGCTTGCGGTCATTGTCGGAGCCATCGGAGCGCTCGAACTCGCCTGCCGCATCGGCCTGATCAAACACCAGATCATCATTCCGCCGTCCGAGATGGCGAGCGCGCTGTGGACGCTGCTCGCCTCCGGAAGCGTCAATGCCGACATTGAACGCACGCTCGGAATTATCGTTCTGGTGATCGCGCTGTCGATCGTGCTCGGCTTCGCCGCCGGAATCGCGATCCATGCGCTGCCGCGGGTACGCGCCGCGCTCGATCCGTTCTTCGCCACCTACTACGCCGTCCCGGTTTTCATTTTCTATCCGGTGCTGATCGCGATCTTCGGCCTCTCGGTCATGCCCATTGTGCTGATCGGCGTCGCCACCGCGATCGTCGCCATGATCATCGCCACGCTGAACGGACTCGACCGTGTGCCGCGCGTGCTCACCAAAGTCGCGCGCGTGCATCGGCTGAGCCGCATCAAAACCGCCGTGACGCTGCAACTGCCGGCGGCAGCGCCGTATTTGTTCACCGGGGTCAAGCTCTCGGTCTCCTACGGCTTTATCGCCGTGATCGCCGCCGAGTTCATTCTCTCGCCGGCCGGGCTCGGCCGCGACATCGCCGACGCCTATGCGGATTTCAACAATCGCCGCATGTACGCGCTGATCCTGTTCCTGCTGATCGTCGCCACATTGGTCAACGCGGCGCTGCATGCGCTCGACATGCGTTTCGCCGCCCGGCGCAGCGGAGGCCGGCCGTGACCGCGACGCGACGCTTCACCGATACGTTCGTTGTCGTGCTCGCCATGCTCGCGGTCTGGCAGGTTTTGCACTTGATCGCCGGCTCGACCGCCCTGCCCGCACCGCTGCCGACCCTGACGTATCTGCTGCACAACGTGACCACCGACCGTTTTGCCACCAACGCCGCGGCAACCATCGAAGCCTTCTTCTTCGCCCTCCTTCTTGCTTATGCGGTCGGGCTTGCCATCGGCGTATGGATGGGCGCGCATCGGCTCTCCGGCGCGGTGGGCGAACCGATCCTGGTCGCGCTCTATTCGCTGCCGAAGATCGTGCTCTACCCTGTGCTGCTGCTCATCTTCGGCCTCGGCATTTCCGGCAAGGTGGCGTTCGGCGCGCTGCACGGCATCCTACCGGTGGCGCTTCTCACCACAGGCGCGATCCGCGCCATTCCGCCGGTCTATCTGCGCGCGGCGCGTACCCTGCAGCTCACGCCGTGGCAGACGATCCGCACGGTGCTGCTTCCCGCCGCGCTGCCGGAAGTGTTCACCGGCCTGCGCATCGGCTTCACCGTGACGCTGCTCGGCGTGCTGCTTGGCGAGATGTTCGCCTCCAAGGCCGGCCTTGGCTCCATGATCATGACCGACATGTCGCTCGCCCAAAGCGAGGACATGGTGACAGTGGCGATCCTGCTGTTCGCCTTCGCGGCGGTCGCCAACGGCATTCTGCTGTGGATCGAGCACCGGCTGCACCGGCGCGTTTAGAGCGCCCCTTAATCGAATTGGCAAAGTTTCGTCATTGCGAGGAGCCCGAAGGGCGACGAAGCAATCCAGAGTCCCAGTTCTCGGCCCCTGGATTGCTTCGGTTCGCTCGCAATGACGATTCAACCTGATTGGACGCTGTTCTAAATCTCACTGCTTCGCCAGCGCGCAAGCGTGATCCTGCAAGTCCTCGCCGCTGCCGCGGTCGCCGCGCACAAGGTTGGCGTTGTCTTCCAAAATCACGAAGCCCGGCTGGCCGCCGAACTGCATGCCGGCAACCACCAGCGTGTAGGAGCCCATATCGGCGCGCGCGGCCGCGATGCCCTGCGCCAGAAGCTTGAACGGATCGTTGCCGTCAAGCGTCGTCCCCATGACGCGCAGCGCGCGGTAGTAATGACCGGCGAGCGGCCTGGTGAGCAACGTCCAATGGCTGCCGATATGGTCGCTTTCGCTGCGCAGAATGTCGCGGACATCGGGGCGAATGCAGTCGATGTGAATGTGCAACTGGTTTTGCGTTCGTCCGAACTCCGAATTGATGGCAAGGCTGAGCGCATCGCTCGGCATGGTGCGTCCGAGAGCCTTTTCGGCAAAACTGCGCGCCGTCCAGGCGTCATCGAAATAATTGACCGCGTCGGGCGCCAGCAGCGCAGCGCTTTCGATGCCGTCAACGCGGCCCGTCGGGATGAGCAGGAACTGCGAAGCACCGTTGATGTCCTTGAGAACCGCGAAACCGCGCGCCAGGCCGTTGTTCAGATCGACTTCGGCGCACGGCTTCGGCTCGCCGTGTTGTTGCTCATCGGGCACGCACTGGCCGTGCACGATCTGCCACAATACGTTCGGATTGGCCGAATGCGCCGCTAGCGAATAAAGCAAAAATCCCAAGAGGATCGTCGCTGCAGCGGCAATCCATCGTACGGCTTGATTTGCGCGCATAAGACGCTTCGCCCCTCACTAATGCGCGACCGCCAAGTATCGCTCAAGCGTCATCGGGCTACCCTTCTGCGTCGGCTCGCGCGGCTCGACGCCGGCGAAGCGGCTTGCCTCGCCGAACCATTGGGCGCGGGCGGGAAGCTGCCAGCGGCGTGCGCCGGCGCGCGAAGCGTCCCAGCGCACCGGCTCCTCTTCGATGTCGATGCATTGATAATGCGTGTTGAACAGTTCGATGCGGTGGCCGTCGGGATCGCGCATATAGACGAACAACGCATGGCCGGGCCCATGACGGCCGGGGCCGAATTCGATATTGTCGGCGAAGCCGAGATTAAAGGCGAGATCGCAGACGTAGAAGAACAGATAAGATTCCGGAATGCTGAACGCGGCGTGATGCAGGCGCGGGCCGGCGCCGGGCGCGAACACGATGTCGTGCGGATTACCCTTCCTTTGCAGAAAGACAAACAGCGGGTCATCGGTGCCATCGGCGGCGATGTATTCGGACAGGCGAAAGCCGAGCCCCATGTAGAATTCGAGCTGCCGCTGCACGTCCGGCACCAACAGCTGAAAGTGGTCGATGCGCTGCGGCACGGCGCCGTGATGATGCTCGAAGCTCACCACCAGACGCGGCTTGGTCGCCATGGTGGCGCAGAATTCGAGCGGGGCGCCGAGCGGGTCGCTTACATGCAGCGTGCGGCCCTGATACGGCCGCTCCACCCATTGGGCCGGCAGCCCGGCCTTCTCGAAATAATGTTTCGCCTTCTCCAGATCCTCCTCGGTGAAGCAGCGCATGCCGACGCGCTCGGCTTCGGCCGCCCCCGCCCGCTTGAGCACCAGCGAGTGATGGCACGCCTCGGCGACGCCGCGCAGGTAGATTGCATCCTTGTCCTCGTCGCTGACGATGAAGCCGATGAGGTCGACATAGAACGCACGGCTTTTGCCGAGATCCTTGACATGGAGCACGGCATGGCTGGCACGGGTGATATTGAACGGCGGGGCGTAATTCGGCTTCGGGATCGGCACGGCAGGCTCCAGGTTTGCTGCGGCACGGTATCATATTCGCCATCGCGAGAAGCGACAGCGGCGAAGCGATCCAGAGGCGGCCCCGCAGTTTACCCTGGCCGTCCGGACTGCTTCGCGGAGCCTAGTGCGAATCAACGAAGCTTCGGGACCCGCGTTATTTTTTATCATTGCGGCAACCCAGGAATGCTGGGTCATTACAAAGGGGCGCGACGAGGGCTGCTCAGCAAGCCGATTATTTCGTCAAGAGTGGCTTCGAGGGAGAGGAGGCCTCCGGCGCCTTGGGCGAAAGGGAGAACGTCAGCCACACATTCCAGCCGTCGGGCCGGTCGTCGCTGTCGAATTCGCCGTAGCCCTTCAGATTCACATAGCCCTGCATGTCGCCGACGGGAAACAGGTAGCCGATCTGCGGTCCGACTCCGATGACGCGCGACTCGAACGGGCACAGGATCGGCGCGCAGCCGCTGTCTGGCGTGAGCTGATCATAGAAATAGCCGACCAGACCGACCTGCAATTGTTTGGTCAGAAACTGCGATGCGCCCCAATCGAGGTGCCAATCAATACCGTTGGTATATCCCGTCGAGGTATTCTCGAAATTTCCGGTCAGTCCGGTCACCGCGGAAAATTCGTGGCCGGTCTTCTGATCGAAATAGGTATAGCCGACGCCGCCATCGATGGCGCCGTGACCAATTCCGATATTGGCGAGGTTGCTGGAGTTGTACAGCCCGGCCGGAATGTCACCCGTTATGTAGGCCATGAAATTGTTGACACCGGCGTTCCAACGCACGGCGAATTGAGGAACCAAATCGCCCATTCCGGAGGTGTCTTGTTCCAGGGCAATTGTTCTCGTGAAAGGAACCGGTCCCACCGTGCCGGTCGCCGTCGCGTTCAGAGATGTATCATTGTTGCCGTACATCATCAGCAGACTGGCTGACGCCTGGCCGCCCAAGAACGGAGTTGCAAACACGTAAGTCGGCGCGAAAATTCCCACGTCGACTTTTGCGGCGACGTTGGCGCTGACGCTGGCGTTGACCGCGGGGTTGAATTGCCCGATCGTAATTTCCCTGGATACCGCAGCGTTGCCGCTCGCCGAAACGTTTGTGTAATAGTTGATCGCCGCGAACGACCATCCCGGCTGCTGCGGGGTGGCGGCCAAGCTGCCGAAAAAGCCCGGTATCCAGAAACTCACGCCATCTTCGTCGGCGCGAGCGATGATGGGACCGGATGCGATAACCGCCAGGGCAAATGAAGCGGCAAACAGATTGTACCGGAAGCGCTTTCGGCCAGAGAACCGCCGATAAATTTCGGCGGCAATGCAGCGCGCAGTGCGGCAGCCTGCTCTCATGTTCGCCCCCTTGGATTTTAGTGGCTCGTTCTCTCCCTGAAGCCTAAGTTCGTCGCGGCGCGAGCTTAGGTGAGTCGACCGTGCTCGACCATCGGTTTTGCCGCAAAAGCTCCATTTCCACAGCCGAATTGAGCCGCCGTGACTCGCCGACAACACCCATCGGCACAAGCGTCTGAATTGATTGAAATTGGCGATGAGTGGTTACCAGCACCAACTACTACAATTGCGCAGAGTGTGGTGCGGAACTGGATTCCATTCCCGGCCTTTGCCGTGGCTTCAGCTCTACGCGAATTGGTAGTATCGAACTGCCGCTGCAGGGTATTTGGGCAGCGGCATCGTTCTTATTTCAGAGCACGCGATTTGCGCCGCGACGTATTGGGGAAATCGCCGCTCCAAAGATTGCGTGACGAAGCGAAGTTCGAAAGTTTGTGGAACTTTTTAGACTGCGTGGGGCGACGGTCGGCCGCGCACCATGCCGAGCTGGTCGGCACCTCGACGAGCTGAATTTCCGCTGCGTCATCAGAACCGGGAGCGCAAAATGTCCAAGTCCAGCGATGGAGACACCTCAAACCTGAAGAGTGGAACCCTCAACCGCCGCGATGTGCTGCTTGCCGGCAGCGCTTTCACCGCTGCCACGGCGATCGCATCCGGCGGCCGCGTCGAGGTTGCGCAGGCGCAGTCACCAGCCGCGCCCGCGGAAGCGCAATCGACGACGACCACGGCGCCAGAGACGCATGCCATTGGGGTCGACGCGTATCTCTATTTCTATCCGCTGATCACGATGGACGTAACCCGCAGGGTGACGACCAATGTCGAACCCGGCAAACGGCCGGGCCTCGGACCGGCCAACATGTTCAACAACTTCCAGACATTTCCTACAGCGGACTTAAAAGTCGTCGTTCGTCCGAACTTCGATACGCTCTATTCCTCGGCGTGGCTCGACCTGACCCGAGAGCCGATGATCGTGTCGGCTCCGGATACCGCCGGCCGTTATTACCTCTTGCCGATGCTCGATATGTGGACCGACGTGTTCGCCTCCCCCGGCTGGCGAACCACGGGCACGCAAGCCGGCCACTTCCTGGTTACTCCCCCCGGCTGGAGCGGCACGGTGCCCGCGGCAATGACGCGGATCAGTGCGCCGACCCCTATTGTGTGGATCATCGGGCGGACCAAGACGGACGGGCCGGCGGATTACGATCCCGTTCACAAGATACAGGCCGGTTACAAGATCACGCCGCTGTCGCAATGGGGCAAACCCGCACAGCCGGTGGAAGCAAAGATCGACCCCGCGGTGGACATGACAACGCCGCCGAAGGTGCAGGTTGATACGATGCCTGCCGGCAAGTTCTTCGCTTATGCGGCCGAGCTCCTGAAGGTCAATCCGCCGCATATCACCGACCAGCCCATCATCGCGCGGTTAAAAAGGATCGGCTTCGAAGTCGGCAAGAGCTTCGATCTGAGTAAGGCTGATCCCGTCATCCGCGACGCTTTGGCGGGCTCGCGCGGCGAAGCACAGCAATTGATGGCGTGGAAGATGCCGACCATGGCGCGCGTCGCGAACGGCTGGTCGATGAACACGGACACCATGGGGGTTTATGGTAACTACTATTTGAAGCGCGCCATCGTTGCGCAGGTCGGCCTTGGGGCGAATCTCCCGGAGGATGCCATCTACCCTGCCAACCTGGCCGATAACACCGGCAAGCCGCTCGACGGGTCAAACAAATATACGCTGCATTTCGACAAAGGCGCCACGCCGCCGGCGGACGCCTTCTGGTCGGTGACGCTTTACGACAACGACGGCTTCCAGGTGGCCAATCCCCTCAATCGTTTCGCGGTGAGCAGCTGGATGCCATTCAGATACGGCGCTGACGGATCGCTCAACCTGTATTTCCAGAGCGAAAGTCCTGGCGCGGACAAGGAAGCCAATTGGCTTCCCACCCCGAGCGGCCCGTTCAATCTGACCATGCGCGTCTACGCGCCGCGATCGGAGGCGCTGACCGGCAAGTGGAACCCTCCCCCGGTGACGCGTGCGCAGTCCAGCGCCGGATAAACCGCGCCCGTCGCACTGACTGACCGGACGGACCGGCGAACAGCGGAAGTGAAATACAACGCTTCAGTCGCGCTCTTTGTGCTCGGGTCCGGCAAATGGCCAGTCCGCAACGAAGTCCGTGCCGATCTCGCCAAGAAGCCGGCGCAACAGCTTTTCCGCGCGCTCGCGCAACACATGTTCGCGGACAGGCACGAGATCCTCGGAGTAGAGCGCGACCACCCGCGCAAACACGTCGTCGAGCACCGCGATCACCTCGCTGGCGATGCAAATATTGCCGTTGATAAGCCCGCCGCGGAGTGCAAGCGCCTCGGAAAACGCCTCATTCAATTGCGGTCGCAGGCGAAGGTCACAAGCGGCAATTGCCAGCGCAGCCGATTCAATTGCCATCGTGTAGGCAGCGTCGCCCTGCATCGCCCGACCCCGACGCGCTCAGCTCAATCGCTCCGGCCATTGGTGTGAAGCGCGGTATTGTCATCATCGTCATCGCAAACATGGCAAAATTGACGCGGAGCGGAGCGCGCGCCGGGCAGTCCGCTTTTATATCGCTCGAAGCGGGTTCCCAGATCGTCTTCGCGCGAACGCAGGGGCGGGCGCGACGGGATGGCGGCTTTCGTCTCGCCTGCCCGCGGACTAAATACGGGGCATGTCCTGCATCTCCTCTGCCCGCAACATAGGTTGCGCCGCACTTGCTTTCCTGCTCGCCGCGCCGCCGTCCGGCTGGGCGGCCGGCCCGGCGGCACCAGCCGGCCCGGCCTACGGCCCGGAATTGCAGGGTTTCGCCTATCCCGCTCCCGTGCAGCGCTTCGCCTTCACTTCGCAGGGGGACGCGCTGCAGATGGCTTTCATGGACGTGCGTCCGGCACAGCCCAACGGCCGCACGATCGTACTCTTGCACGGCAAGAACTTCTGCGGCGCGACCTGGGAAGCGTCTATGAGTGCGCTGAGCCACGCCGGGTATCGGGTCGTCGTGCCGGACCAAATCGGTTTCTGCAAATCGAGCAAGCCCGCGCATTACCAGTTCAGCTTTGAGCAACTCGCAGCGAACACGAACGCGCTCCTGCATTCCATCGGCGTGCGGCATGCGACGATCGCCGGCCATTCCACCGGCGGCATGCTGGCGATCCGCTATGCGCTGATGTATCCGGGCGAAGTGGACCAGCTGGTGCTCGTAGACCCGATTGGCCTCGAGGACTGGCAGGCCAAGGGGGTGCCCTGGATCAGCGTAGATCGCTGGTATGAGAACGAGCGGAAGACGACCGCCGAAGGCATCCGCAGCTACGAGCAATCCACCTACTATGCCGGGCAGTGGCGGCCCGAATACCAGCGCTGGGTGGACATGCTGGCCGGCATGTATCGCGGGCCGGGGCGTGATGCCGTCGCTTGGGATTCGGCGTTGCTTTACGACATGATCTTCGATCAGCCTGTCGTCTACGAACTCGGCCTGCTCAAGCCGCCGACGCTGCTGATCGTGGGCGACAAGGACACGACGGCGATCGGCAAACAATTCGCCTCACCGCAGGTGCGCGCGGCGATCGGCCATTATCCGGAACTCGCCAAAATGGCCGCGCGGGCAATTCCGCATGCGACGCTGATCGAATTTCCCAAGTTCGGCCATGCGCCGCAGATCCAGGATTCGGACGCCTTCCACAAAGTGCTGCTCGGCTGGCTCGCCAGGTTTTCGCCAAACCCGTGAACAAGGCGGCGCGAGGCCGCCGTCGCGTTCGCCTCAGCGGGTCAGCCATTCGAGCAGATCCCGCATCACCGGCTGCTTCAGGGTGCCGGCCTTGTAGGCGATGACGAATTGCTCGATGCCGAAGGATTTGCCGAGATCGATCGCGCGAATACCATCCGCTTCGACCTGGCTGAGACAGAAGGTATGGACAATGGCCGGTCCGGATTCCCGCTTCACCAGGTCGATAGCGGTGTGGCAGGTCGGGCATTCCAGGTAATTGATCGAAGGCTTCAGTTGCTGGGATTTTCCGAGCCGCGTGCGCACGGTGGCGCTGCGCGGGGCAACGAGAAGCCGGTCGCCGACGGCGCTCAACGGTGCGTCCGGATCGGGCCGGTCGCTGTCGTTGAAGATGATCGACATGGTCGACGTGGCGACGGTGCGAAATCGCAACCCCTTGGGGCGCCGCAGAAAGGCGCCGATGGAGAAATCGGCCTGCCCTTTCTGCAATGCCGCCATGGATTCAGTGGCGCGGTGGATCTTGATCGTCGTCGTAAGCTTTCGATGCTGCGCGGAGAATGAATTGATCTTAGGCATGAACAGCCAGGCGTAATCGCCGCCGAGCGAAATGTTCACATGTCCCGAATGGCTGCCCCGCTCCTCCAGCCGTGTCAGCGCCCGCTCGGTCATATCGAGGATTTGCGTCACGTCGGCGGCGAAACGCTCGCCTTCCGGCGTGATGATGAGCTTGCTCGGCGTGCGGCGGAACAACTCGACGCCGAGCAACTCCTCCAGGCGCTTTATCTGCGTGGAGATGGCGGAAACGGTGAGATTGAGCCGCGCCGCCGCGACCTGCAGCGTGCCGTTGCGGGCGACGATTTCGAACGCGCGCAGCTTCGACAGGTCGAGTTCGTGGACTTTGGCGGGCATTTCGTTGTTCCTCATCCCGAGGTGCGAGCATCAGCGAGCCTCGAAGGATGAGGCACCCAGATCGGCGATAGCCGATCTGGGCACTAAAACACTCTCGAAATCGGCAGGCCGATTTCGATGGCACCTCGGCCTTCATCTTTCGAGGCCCGCGCTGCGCGCGGGCACCTCAGGGTGCGGTCAAGTGTGGCGGATATTCCTATTGCACAGGTTAAACAAAATCTGACCTGCGTTGCAAGTTATTCAATTGACGTCAATGCGGTTTTGGCGTCCCTTTCGGGCAACGCCGGCAAAAGAGGAGAACGCCATGAAGACACTCAGGTTGGAGACGACCGCACCGTTCCAAGGCCTTGCTGAACTCGTCGCCTATGACGAGGGCCTGTTCGAGAAGGAAGGCCTCAAGATCGAATGGGCCGACCGCGAGAAAGGCGTCGACAAATCGGCGCAGCTTCACATCACCGACGTCACCGGCAAGGGCGTCAACCGCTACGCCAGCCACGGCAAGCTGCTCGAGGAAGGCAAAGCCGATCTCTACAATGCCTGCGAGTGGGGCAATTACTGCCGCGTCGAAAGCACCAAAGTCGGCAGCCGGCAGATCGGCCGCCGCTCCATCGTGACCTTCGCGGCTTTGGTGGTGCGCGGCGACTCGCCAGTGCAGACCCCGCAGCAATTCGCCAACCGGCAGATCGGCGTGCCGTTCTTCTTCGGCACCCATTATCTGACCTTGCAGATGCTGGAAGGCTTCGTGCCGCGCGAGCAGATCAAGCTGGGCCGCGTGCCGAACGGTTCGCCTTACCGCTTCAATTTGTTGATGAGCGGCCAGATCGAGGCGACGACCCTGACCGAGCCATACATCTCGCTGGCTGAGAAAAAGGGCTGCCGCCTCATCATCTCGGCATTCCACCACGGCACCGAGGTCGCATCCGACCGCGTCGATGCCGAGACCTACAGCGCATTCAACCGCGCGGTGCGCGAAGCGGTGCGCCGGATCAGCGCCAACAAGCGCGCCTACCTCCACTACTTCATCGACTACTACAAGGCCAAGGATCCCGAGATCGCCAAGCTGACCATCGACGACCTGCGCGAAGGCCGCATCTACGTGGTCGATCCGGCGCCGATCCCGGAAGAAGAACTGCAGCGCACCTATGATTGGATGCGGAGCTGGGGCTTCTTGGACGAAACCCCGGAAGCG
>JASHVN010000670.1 GCA_030044555.1 Xanthobacteraceae bacterium
GCGACGTCGGTGATGAGATTACGCAAATGGTCCTCGCGCGATGGCCCAAAGCGCGATGATTTGAGGCTGAATCATCATCGCGCTTTAGCGATTTGTTTGCGCATGATCTTTTCGGAAAACCGCTCCGCACTTTTCCGGATCATGCACAAGCGGAGACGATTTACGGGCCCGCGTCAATTGGTTGCATCGTCTTAACGTTGAAGCGAGCGCCGTGATCACATCCTCGCGGCCTGGCCGTGCAAGCCTTGCGCGCGCGGCGCGGCGCGGGCATGAGTGCGCCATGCCCAACGTCTCTGTCCTTGCCGCGCTTCTCGCCGGCATGCTCAGTTTCCTGTCGCCTTGCGTGCTGCCCTTGGTGCCGCCGTACTTGGTCTATCTGACCGGGGCCTCGCTGGAACGGCTTGCCGACGCCGAAGCCGGGCCGCAGGTCCGGCGCGGGACGATCACCGCCGCCCTGTTGTTTGTTCTCGGCTTCTCCACCGTGTTCGTGGCGCTCGGCGCCAGCGCCAGCGCCATCGGTGCGGTCCTGCGCGTCTATTCGAGCCAGCTCGGAATCTTAGCCGGTGTCGCCATCATCGTGATGGGTCTGCATTTTCTCGGGCTCACGCCGATCGCCTGGCTGATGCGCGAGAAGCGGTTCGCCGTCGCCAAGCCGGTGGGACTGTGGGGCGCCTATCTGATGGGGCTCGCCTTCGCGCTCGGCTGGACGCCGTGCATCGGCCCGATCCTGGCGGCGATCCTGGCAATTGCGGCGTCAGAGTCGACGGTGGCCAAGGGCGCCGGCATGCTCGCCGTCTATTCGCTCGGTCTCGGCGTTCCGTTCATCATCGCCGCACTTGCGGTCGAGCCGTTCGCCGCCTTCCTCGCCCGCTTTCGCGCGCATCTTGGTCTGGTGGAGAAAGCGATGGGCGGCCTCCTTGTGCTGACCGGCATCGCTTTTTTGACTGGCGCGGTCGGCGAGGCGAGCAATTGGCTTTTGAGTACGTTTCCGGCGCTCGGCAAGATCGGCTGACTTTAGGTGTCATTGCGAGGCAAAGGGCGTTTACGCCCGTCTTCGACGGGCTATGGCGACGAAGCAATCCAGGGCCGCATCTCAGAACTGGATTGCTTCGCTTCGCTCGCAATGACGAGCCTCACATCTGGCAGCCCGAATCCGGACATTGCACGTAAGTGATTTTGCCGCTCGCGTCTTTCTTCCAGATATACATCACGTAGTCGAGCCGGGTGATGTCGCCCTTCTTGTCATAGGAGATATTGCCGATGACGGTCTTGAACGGCATGCCCGAATGCATCATGTCGGCGACCTTCTTCGGGTTGAGCGACTTGGCCGCTTCGGCCGCCTGCTTGATGATCTGCACGCCCGCATAGCTGTAGAGCGTATAGGCTTCGGGCTCGAAGCCCTTGGCGCGGAATTCGGCCACCACGGCCTTGGCCTCCGGGCGGTTGCGCGGATCGGGACCGTAAGTCATCAGCGTGCCGACCACCCCCGGACCGCCGACCGTGGCGTATTCGTCCGAGGTGATGCCGTCGCCGCCCATCAGCGGCGCGGTGACGCCCTGGTCGCGCATCTGCCGCACGATCAGGCCGCCCTCCGTATAGAGCCCGCCGAAATAAACGAGATCGGCGCCGGACTGTTTGATCTTTGAGATCAGCGCCGAATAATCCTTCTCGCCGGTATTGATGCCTTCATAGAGCACTTCGTGCATGCCGCCGGCCTTGATCGTCTGCAACGTCGCGTCGGCCAGCCCCTTGCCGTAAGTGGTCTTGTCGTTGACGAAGGCGATCTTCTTGCCCTTGAAATGCGCGAGGATGTAGCTGCCGGCGACTTTGCCCTGCTGATCGTCGCGGCCGCAGGTGCGGAAGATGTTCCAAAGGCCGCGCTCGGTGACCATCGGATTGGTCGAAGCCGGCGTGATCTCGAGGATGCCGTTCTCGTGATAGACGTCTGAGGCCGGGATGGTGACGCCGGAATTATAGTGGCCGATCACGAAGCTCACGCCATCGGCGGCGAAATTGTTGGCGACCGAGACGCCCTGCTTGGGATCGGAAACGTCGTCGCCGAATTCGGCCACGATCTTCTTGCCGAGAATGCCGCCGGCGGCATTGATGTCTTCGACGGCCTGTTGCACGCCGTTCTTCATCTGCGCGCCGGTCGCGGCATTCGCGCCGGTGATCGGGCCGCCCATGCCGAACTTGACCTGAGCGGTGGCGGATCCCGCCAGGGCGCACGCAAAACCCAGCGCGAGGGCGAGTGTAGCGGTCCTGTTCATGGTGTTTCCCCTTGAGGTGAAGCCCGGCTGGCGAAAGCTTGTTTCGATGTCAAGTTTGCTTCGATGCCAAGTTTGCTTCGATGCCAAGTTTGCTTGAATGCTACGTCAAGGCCGTTTGCGGCGCCAGCCCAACGGGCCGTGCGGCGCGTTGATCCAGGAATACTGGGTGACCATTTGCGCGGCGCGCGCGGTGCGGAAACCGAGAAAACCGGACGCGAGGCAGATGGCGCTATCGACGGCGTAGTAATGCAGTGACAGCAGTGTACCGTCGAATAAGGCGAAATGAATGAAGCGGACGGCGGCGCCGAGAATCAACGAATAAAATACGATCTGCGCGAGCGGCCGCCAGGTCGCAGCGACAGCGCGGCCGGCGAGCCACGCCGCGCCGCCGCCGAGAATGACGCTGACCAGCACAAAAACGCCGAGGGACTCTTCCTCGTAGAAGAACGCGCCGATCGCGGAGGCCAAGGCGGTGATGTTTGTCATGTCGCCTGCTGCCGGCCGCCTTCCAGATAGGCGGATTTGACTTCGGGTCGCTCCAGCAACGCGCGGCCGGTGCCGGACAGCGTGATCAGCCCGTTGACCATGACATAGCCGCGATGGGCGAGCTTGAGCGCATGAAAGGCGTTCTGCTCGACCAGGAACACGGTGAGGCCATCCTCGGTGTTGAGCTTTTTGATGGCATCGAAAATCTGCCGCACGATCAGCGGCGCGAGGCCGAGCGACGGCTCGTCGAGCAACAGGAGCCGCGGCCGGCTCATCAACGCCCGGCCGATCGCCAGCATCTGCTGCTCGCCGCCCGATAGCGTGCCGCCACGCTGGCTGAGGCGCTGCGCAAGCCGTGGGAACAGGCCCAGGACCCGTTCGAGGTCCTGGGCGAATTCCGCAGGCTTGGCGACGGTCGCGCCCATTTGCAGGTTTTCCAAGACCGTCATCCGCGGAAAAATGCGGCGGCCCTCCGGCGCTTGCGCAAGCTTGAGCCGCGCGATCTCGTGCGTGGGCAGTCGCGTGATGTCGCGGCCGTCGAAAACGATCTGTCCGTCCCGCGCGCGCGGGTTGCCGCATACCGTCATCATCAAGGTCGACTTGCCGGCGCCGTTGGCGCCGATCAGCGCGACGATCTCGCCGGCATTGACGTCGAGGTCGACGCCTTTGAGCGCCCGCACATGGCCGTAAAAGGCGGTGACGCCGCGCACGGAGAGAAGGGGCGCGCTCATAGGCCGACCGCCGCCTCGACTTGCGCCACCTCCTCGTCGGCAACGCCCAGATAGGCGGCAATCACCTTCGCATCGTTGCGCACCGCCTCCGGCGCGCCGTCGGCAATCTTGACGCCGTAGTCGAGCACGACGACGTGGTCGGAAATGTTCATCACCACGCTCATGTCATGCTCGATCAGCAGGATCGAGATGGCGCATTCCTGGCGAATGCGTAGCAAAATCTCATTGAGTTCGGCGCTTTCGCGCGGGTTGAGGCCGGCGGCCGGCTCATCGAGGCAGAGCAGCACCGGATCGGTGCACAT
>JASHVN010000101.1 GCA_030044555.1 Xanthobacteraceae bacterium
GGATCGAACCTGTTCGCGCGTCCAGTCGAACAGCGGGCTGAACTTGAGCAGGCCGCGGTCATCGGGCGTCACGAGCGCGGTGCCTCGGCGCGCGCCGGACTGGTCGGCACGAAGGCCGACGATCCATCCCGCGGCGCCGGCGAGCGCCCGATTGAGCGGCTCGACCTTGCGCACCTCGCAGCACGCCGCCCGCGCCGAACGGGACTCATAGAAGCCGTTGATGCCGTATCGCTCTATCAGATTTTCCAGATTCTCATGCCGCGGATAAATAGCGCGGATGCGCAGGCCGTAGCGCCGTTCGGTTTCCGCCCACAGCGTATAGGTCTCGGGAAACAGGCGCCCGGTGTCGAGCGTGACCACATCGACGTCGATTTTCTGCTCGCACAACATGTGCAGGATCGCCTGATCCTCCAGTCCGAAGCTGGTGGTGAAGATCAGCCGGCCGGCGACCTCGTCGCGGAAATGCCGCAGCCGTTCGAGCGGATGCTGCGCGCTCAGAAGATCATTCAGCCATGCGGCGTGCGCGGCCAGTTCGTGGCCGTGTGGACCGGCGTGGCGATCGCGGCCGGCATTGGCATTGGCGTCGGAAACATCGGTCGCCAAGATGAGACCGCCGCCGGCGATCCGGCCGCCGTAATCGAGCACCAGCCGTCCGGTGCGCGGATTATCGGCATGAAGGTCGGCGGCAATCGGCTGCGGCAACGCGATTTCGATCTCGCCGATATGATTGCGCGCAATGGTGTCGCCCACACTCGGCGACAGCTCACCGGGATCGACCGCGTTTTCAATCCGTTCGATCTTGCCGCTGCGCTCGGCCATGCCCACGCGCACGCCGACCGTCATGCCGACGCATAGCGGCTCCTGATGCAGCCAGAAGACGCGCGCGCGCAGTCGCGACATGGCGACGGCCGGCGCCTGCGGCGCCGCAATGAGATCGCCGCGCTCGACGAAAATCTGCTGGTCCAGCGTAAGACCGATGGAGCGGCCGGCTTGCGCCGATGCCGCCGATCGGGAATCGGCCAGCGCCGGCCATGCCTCGATCGACTGCACCCGCGCCTTGGTGCCGCGCGGCAGCAGAGCGACTTCGTCGCCGACCGCGAGCTGGCCGCTCTCGATGCGCCCGGCGACGATGCGCCGATCGTCGAATTTGTAGACCGCCTGTACCGGGATGCGCAGCGGCAGGTCGGCAACCGGCTTCGCCGGCGCAAACTGATCGAGCACCTGCAGCACCGTTGGGCCGCCATGCCAGGCGAGCGCCGGCGAGCGCTCTGCTATTCCGTCGCCATGCCGCGCCGAGATCGGCAGGATGGCGGTGGCCGACAGTCCGAGACTGGACAATTGGCCGGTTATTTCGGCTTTGATTTCAAGAAACCGGCTGTGGTCGAACGCCACGCGATCCATCTTGTTGACCACGACGGCGAGCTGACCAATTCCCAGAAGATGCAGGAGATGAATGTGGCGGCGGGTCTGATCGCGGACGCCTTCCGCCGCGTCGACCACGAGCAGCGCGGCATCGGCCTGGGCGGCGCCTGTGACCATGTTGCGCAGGAATTCGGCGTGGCCGGGCGCATCGATCAGCACCACGTCGCGGTTGGCCGTACGAAAGCGGATCTGGCTGGTATCGAGCGTGATGCCCTGGTCGCGCTCGGTCTGCAGCGCGTCGAGCAGAAACGACCATTCGAACGGCATGCCGCGCCGATCGCTGACTGCGCTGATGGTTTCCAGCTTGCCGGCGGGCAAACTGCCGGTCTCATGCAGCAGCCGCCCGATCAGCGTCGACTTCCCATGATCGACATGACCGACGATAACGATGCGAACCAGGGGCCGATGGTGCACCGGCTGCGCCGCGAGCTTATGGTCTGTGACAAGCATATTCATGGTCGTTGATCCGCGGCTGCAGGTTTAAAGATAGCCGGTGACGCGCAAGCGTTCGAATGCGTCTTCCGTCTCGTGATCCATCGCGCGTCCGGCGCGCTCGGGAATCCTGGTTGCTTCGAGCTCGGCGACGATCTCATCAATCGTCGCCGCCTCCGAGGCGACCGGGAACGTGATGTCGGCATCGCCGAGCGACCGATAGCGCTTGCCGTTACGGGCGAGATAAAGCGGTATGATCGGAATGGCTTCCCGCTTGGTGTATTGCCAGATGTCGAGCTCGGTCCAATGCAGGATCGGATGCACGCGCAGATGCGCGCCCGGCGGCGGTGCGGCGTTGAACTGATCCCAGAATTCCGGCGGCTGATCGCGCACGTCCCAGCCCCCTTCGATCCCGCGCGGCGAAAAAACCCGCTCCTTGGCGCGGGTCGGCTCCTCGTCACGGCGGATGCCGGCGATGAGCCCGTCGAAGCCGTATTTGGCGACGGCGAGTTTCAAACCTTCGGTCTTGCGCGCGGCCGAACGCGCCGCCGGCGGCAGACTCGGATCGACGGCTTCGACCGGGGGACAGTATTCAACTTTCAGATCGAGATCCCATTCCGCCGCGAAGCGGTCGCGAAACGCGTACATTTCGGGAAACTTTTTCTCGGTGTCGACGTGCATCACCGGAAAGGGCACGCGGCCGAAGAAAGCCTTCCGCGCGATCCAGATCATGACATTTGAGTCCTTGCCCAAGGACCACAGCAGCGCGACGCGCCGCAGCCGGGCGAAGGCCTCGCGAAAAATAAAGATGCTTTGCGCTTCGAGATCGTCCAGCCGGTTCACCGC
This sequence comes from Xanthobacteraceae bacterium, assembly GCA_030044555.1. Taxonomy (GTDB): domain Bacteria; phylum Pseudomonadota; class Alphaproteobacteria; order Rhizobiales; family Xanthobacteraceae; genus BOG-931. The sequence continues at coordinate 2,701 of JASHVN010000101.1, forward strand.
AGCGGCTCCGATTGGGAGCGGCCGCCGGCTGCGATAATGAAAATCATCTCTTTTGTGGTGCGCGGTCGCGCGAGTCGTTTCATGACGCACATGTTTGTTGGGAGAAAATATTTCCGTCGTAAGCCCAGGAACCACTATGTAGATAGAAGAATTTTTCAGTCAAGAAAAGGAATAGCTATCTAAAATTCTCCGCTGCTGGAGAAGAAAGCGCACGCCGAATGGCGCGCGTTCGCGCGTTTAGTCCTGCTTGGAATAGTCCTGCTCGGAAAATGTCCCGCGCGAAGCAGCCGACGCGCGAGGACGTGAATGCGATCGGGCGGCAAACGCGCCGCGGCGCAAAGTCCGGCAGCGCCTCAGTTTCAATAAGGCGGTCAGGGGAGGCCGTCGATCGCGGGAGAATTATGCCTTATTCAAACCGAGGCGCTGCGGGAATTCCCCTTAACTGCCGGAAATTCCCATTGCGTCGACAAACGCCCGGCGCACCTCCGGCGGCTGGCCGTAATGGTGGCGAAATTCGCGCAAGCGCTGGCGCAGGATCGGGTCCTTGTCGAAATCGGCGAGCGGAATGCCTTCGGTGTTGAGTTCGTGCGCCATGTTGGGCAGCGGCACGCAGGCGGCTTCATTGGCGCTGCGGATGATGCCGCCCGGCTCCTTGCCCTGCGCCATCGCCTCGATCTCCTTGAAGAACCGCTGGCGCATCAGAGAAATGCCGATGTCGCTCGAGCGCAAATTCTCCTTGCCCCGATCGGCGACGCGACCCTGGCCGACCCAGGCGACGATATCCTGATTGATGACGTGGCTCGTGATCCAGCGGCCGCTCTCGTCCCGGATCGGGCTCTTCCACACCGGCACGCGCTCTTGCGCGTAGGGCTCGCGACCCTTGGGCACGCGCATGAAAAACCATGCCACCGAAAGCGTGTTCTCGTCGTCGACCGGCACGCGCCATTCGAAATGGCTGCCGAGATAAAAGGCGTTCGGCCACAACGCCACACGCCCGACCGTCCAATAGCGGTCCTCTTCGCTCTGCCCCTCGCGCACGCGTTTGTAGACAAAGCCGTGATCGAATTCCTCGAATTTGAGTTTCAGATGCTTGGGCGCGACGTTGCCGTCGCCGCCGCGCAGGCGCGCCCCCCAATTGTCGTGCATCCATTCGAAATGCACCGGGTCGATCGAGTTCTCCTGGCACTGAAACCAATTGCACGGTATGTCGGCGAGCACGATTTCGCGAAAGCCGTTTTCCCAGGTGAACGGCTCCCACACCGGCAATTCCGGCGCCGGCAGCGGCCCCAAATAGGCGAACAGCAGGCCGGCACATTCTTTGACCGGATAGGCTTTGATTTCGCAGCCCGCCTTCGACGGTTTTGGATTGGTGGTGTCTTCGTAGGGCTGCTCCCGGCAGGTTCCGGTCTCATCGAAGCGCCAGCCGTGATAGGAGCAGCGGATGCCCCTGTCCTCAATCCAGCCATAAGCCATGTCGGCGCGGCGGTGCGGGCAATGGCGGTCGATCAGGCCGTAGCGGCCAGAACGGTCGCGGTAGAGAACGAGGTCCTCGCCCAACAGCCGCACCGGCTTAATGGGATCTTTACCATCGAGCTCGCTGGCGCCGCCGATCGGCTGCCAGTAGCGGCGTAGAAGCTCACCCATCGGCGTGCCGGATCCGACGCGGGTCAGCATCTCGTTGCGAGCGGCGGTGAGCACGGCTTTCCTCCCTGACTCTGGTTCTGCCTTCGGTTCTGCGGCCGTAACGGAGTAGCGATTATTTCACCTCTCGCCGCGGTCCGGGAAGGGGGACGGCCGATTTTCGATCAATTCGTAAATGTTTTTTTATCGGCCGCTCAAGCTCTCTGTCATTAAATTGGCCGCATGGGTGCGGAGCAAGATGCAGTCACGGAGTCATCCGACGGATCTGTGCCGGCCCCCGCCGGCGTAGCGGCGCGGGCGCGCGGTTCTGCGCGGGCGCGGCGGCAGGAAGAGCGCGAGCATTCGCTTGGGCTCATCATCACCACGTCACTGTCTTTCATTCTGTTTGCCGCCGCGATCCTGTTGGGCGGACACGCCGTTATCGGACCGCTGTTGCAGCACGCCGCCGCTACGCGCGACGCCAATGGCACCGGCGATTTCGTTTACACCATGCCGGACGGCGTGTTCTGCCGTCATATGTCTTTCGACAACCACACCGGCGACATCACCGAAGACGGCATCGAAGAATGCCCGGGTCGTACCGTCGGCAGTGCCGATGCCAGCGCTTCTCAATTCAGGTGGGGCTCCCGCTGATCGGATGCGGTTTCCGCATTCGGCAAACAGACTTTGTCTCAGATGGAACTTAAGCTCACGCCTCGCGCAGCGCAGATAAGCGCGCCATCCGCCCTTTTATAACCTTAATCGCGTGGCCGGTCGCTGCTCCTGGCTGGAGGCACCGGCCCCGCCGTTAGTGCAAACGCGAAAATTTGGCCGAGGCCATCGACGACGCTTTCGCGCGACGCTAGGGTGGATCAACGACACGAGATCGAGGAACACAACAAATGCAGATGCTGCGTTTCGTCTGCTGGCTGGCACTGCCGGTCGGACTGCTCGTCGGTGGAATCAACGCGGCGAGCGCGGAGGTCAGTCAGGAAGTCCAGCAGGCCTGCACGCCCGATGCGATGCGGCTCTGTTCCGAGTTCATTCCCGACCGGGCCAAGATCACGGCGTGCATGATACACAAAAAGCGCGAACTCAGTGAAACCTGCCTTGCCGCCATGCGCGGCGGTGCAAAAGGGCGCAGGGTCGTTCGCCGCGCTCATTACGAGCACCATTATTACGAGCACCATTATCACGAGCACCATTATCGTCACCACCGCAGGTGAGATCGTTCGTGGCGCGCGCGACCTAGACCTTGATCCAATTCGATTGAATCGGATCAAGGTCTAGCGTGGTGGATTTGAAGTTCCTAAGAATCAGCGGCAAAACTCGAGTAGGAACTTCAAATCCAAAAACCACACTAGAATCATTAAATTGCTAGTGTCCCTTTGATTCCGAAGTTCGCATCGGAGTATCCGCCAGCACATGCGAACTTCGGAATCGGGACACTAGATTTTTCTTTGAGCATGATCTTATCCGAAAACCGGTTTCCACTTTTCGGGATCATGCTCTAGCGGCAGCTCACTGCAACGGCTTGATTCCGAGGTCTTTGGCGAAGGCGGCGATTTTGGCGCGCTGATCGTCGATTGAGCGCGCAAACTGCTCCGGCCCTCCGACATTGAGAACCTGGCCGGTCGCGGTGAGACGGTCCTTGATGGTGGCGTCGGCGACGGCGCCGATATCAGTGCTGATGCGCTGGCGCAGTTCGAGCGGCATGCCGGGCGGACCAAACAGCCCCACGAGGCCGTCGAGGGTGAGCGCCGGGTAGCCTGCCTCCTGCACAGTGGGAATCGCCGGCTCGGCCGGCGCGCGCGCCGTGTTGGTGACGGCAAGCAGCTTGATCTTTCCCGCCAAGAGTTCCGGCTGCACGATGGCCAGCGAAGCCTCATAGACCTGCACGCGCCCCTCGCCGAGGTCTTTGGCGGCGTCCACGGGATTGCGGTACGGCACCTTGGAGATGTTCAGGCCCTCGCTGTTGAGCCAGCCGGCAAACATGAAATCGAGCGCGCCGGTCACGCCCGCCCAATTGAGCTTGCCCGGCTCGGAGCGGGCGAGCGCGACCAGTTCCTTGAGCGAGCTGACTTTCATGTCGGCGGGAACCGCCACCGTGACGATGGTGTTCGACACCTGGGCGACCGGTACCAGATCGCCCGGTTTGTAGGGCAAGTTGGCGTGCAGATAGGGATGCGCGGTGAAGGAGGACGACGGGGAGAACAAAAGCACATGGTCATCGTGCGCGGTGACGAATGCGTTGATGGCCAGAAGCCCATCGGCGCCCGGACGGTCTTCGACAACCACCGGCTGACCCCAGCGCCGGCTCAGCCGGTCGGCAAAGAGCCGCGCGCCGATATCCGCACCGCTACCGGCGCCGAGGGTCACGAGGAATTTGACCGGTCGCGTCGGCCATTTCATGTCCGCCGAAGCACTCGGCATCGCCATGAAGGCGCCCGCGACGGCGACGAGCGCAAAGGCCACGGCGATTAGGCGGCGCGGCGTCAGGCGCATGATCTCCTCCCCCCATTTTGTTCTTTAATGCTTCAACGCATCTTGAGCGCGCGGGCGCTTAAGTCTCCAGCCCGGTCGGCACGTTCTTGTCTTCGCTTTGCAGCTTCATGCCGGCGGCAAGCGCCATTGTTTCGGCGAGCGCAGCAAAATCCTTCTGCAAATACTCTTGCGGGTTCTTCTGCAGCGTGGCGACGCCGAAATGGCTCTGCAGCACCTCGCGCGTCGCCGCCGTCACCGGCATCGGCACGTCCATCTCGCGGCCGAGTTCGAGGCCGAGATCGAGGTCCTTGCGCAACAGCTCCGGTGTGAATGTCGTCGTCCAGTCGAGATTGACCAGCGCCGGCGATTTGTAGCGGGTGAACATCGAGCCCATGACGCCGTTGTTGAGGAAAGCGAGAAAGGCGTGCCGCGGCACGCCCATCTTGTTGGTGAGCAGCGTGATCTCGATCAAATTCTCGATGACGACGCCGAGCATGACGTTGTGGGCGATCTTGCAGACCCGCGCGAGCTCCCCCTCGCCCACATAGGACACACCCTGCGGTGCGAATATTTCGATCAGCGGCGTCGCCGTCTTGCAGGCGGCCTCCGGGCCGGAGACCACGGCGGAGAGCTTTCCCGCCTTGATCACCTTGGCATTGCCGCTCACCGGCGCGGCGATGAAATCGGCGCCGAGTTGTTTGAGCTTGTCTCGGATC
>JASHVN010000102.1 GCA_030044555.1 Xanthobacteraceae bacterium
CCCAGATTATGGATCAGCGTAGGCAGCCAATTGCTGAGGAAGTAGAGCGCCATCATGTTCACGAACAGGGCAGTGCAGAGGCAGATCGTGGTGAGGGCGCGTCCCTGGCGGAAAAGTTCGCTTATCGGAAACCCTTTTGTCTGCGGCTCGTTGACGATGAACTGGACACCTGGGCGCGGTGCGTAGTCGCGATCGATGCGCTTCAAGATGCGGACAATCTGCGCGTTCTGACCCGTGCGCAAAGAGAGCCGGCGCAGGGATTCGGGCACGAGCAAAGCAAAGAATGGAAGAAGCGTCAGGGTGATGAGGCCGCAGGAAATAAATACCCACTGCCAGCCGCCGCGGGGAATCACATAGGCCGTCAGCATTCCGCCGAGAGCGGCGCCGAGAGGGACGCTCGATGAGACAAGCATGAACATCGTGGCGCGCAGACGCTTGGGCATATATTCGGAGATAAGGACGGCCGTATTGGGGATGATTCCGCCCAGCCCGAAACCGGTGCAAAACCGCCAGAACAGCAACATCCCCGTCGAATGCGCCGTTGCGGAAAGCATCGTCGAGAGGCCGAAAATCGCCAAGCTGGAGACGATGACAGCTTTGCGTCCCGATCGGTCGCCGAGCATTCCCAAAAGAGTGGCGCCGAGCACCATGCCGATGAGCCCTCCGCCGAAGACGGGCCCAAGCGAGCCGGGCGGCAGCGCCCAATCTTTAGCGATGCTGGGTCCGACATAGCCGACAATCTGCAAATCGAGCCCATCCATGATGGCGCCGAAGATGCAGAGTATCTCAAGGATGACATGGAACCGTCCCAACGGCTGACGGTCGATGAAAGCCGGTATATCGAAATAGGGGGTATCTTCCATGGCTGCTCCTCCCAAATTGCCGCCGTCTTTTGTTGTTTCTTCAACCGAGCTCGGTACAGGCTCGTTTTGCCAGCCATCAGTCTCAGGCGGGCGTGAATTTGGGAATCGTCACACTCTCCGTGATGTCGTCGTAGATGATTTTGACCCGCATATCACAGACGACACGATCGGGCGCAATGCCGATCACGTTGCTGAGCATGCGCGGGCCCTCATCGAGCTCAATAACGGCTACGGTGTAAGGCACCTCTGTGGCAAAGCCCGGATGATAGACGCGATGGTACACGACATAACTGAAGACTTTGCCGTTGCCGCTGAGCTGTGACCAGGTAAACCGGTCCGACGTGCAATGAGGACAGAGCAGCGACGGGGGAAACCAGAACTTTCCGCAGTCGTCGCAGCGCTGCATGAGCAATCGATGCTGCTTTAGCCCCTCCCAGTAAGGTTTGGACTCGATGGACGGGACCGGAATGGGCTTTGCGTATTCAGCCATGTGTTCAGCCCTATGTTATGCGCTGCCGAGAATGAGGGTGGAATGGCAGACTTGATTGCCGCCATGTCCGCTGATGAGCGCGATCTCGGCGTCGGGCACCTGCCGGTCGCTGCCGTAAATCCCCTGCAATTGCCGAACCCCCTCCACAATTTGCAGCATGCCTTCGACATGCGCTTCGGACAGCTGCCCGCCTGAGGTGTTGGTTGGCAGAGCCCCATTGAGACCGAGTGCCCCTGAACGGACGAAAGCGCCGCCTTCGCCTTTTTTGCAAAAGCCGTAATCCTCAAGCTGCGTCAGTACCATGTAGGTGAAGCAATCGTAGATCTGGGCAGTATCGACGTCCCGCGGACCAAGGCCGGCCATATTATAGGCCCGTTCGCCGCTTTTGACCGCTGCAGTCGAGATCATATGGTCCTCGGCAATCCATCCCTTCGTGTTATTGAAGGTGGCAAACCCCTTGATGAGAACCGGCTTCTGGCGCAGCGAGCGGGCTCGCTGCACCGTGGTGACGACGACAGCGCCGGCTCCATCGCTGTTGAGGGAGCAATCAAACAATCCGAAAGGATCGACGATGAGCCGCGCCCGGAGGTAGTCGTCGAGCGTCAGCTCCTTTTTCATGACGGCTTCGGGATTGCGCAGCGCATGCCGACGGAACGCCATGGCGACCGCAGCAAAATCCTCGCGCGTGGTGCCGTACTCGAACATATGTCGCCGCGCACCGAAGGCATGCTGCGAAACGGCACCAAAGTGGCCGAATTCCGGCCCGTGCTCGCGCGGCCGCTGGGCGGCCGGAATGAGATCGTTATTCGTGTGGGCGCTCGGCGAAGCATGCGTCCGCGTCCAGCTGTCGCGGCCGTAACCGCAGACCACGGTCGTTGCCATTCCGGCTTCGACGGCCATCACGGCGAGAATGATCGCCAGGATTTGGCTGGCGCCGCCATTGTCGAGGCTGGTGCTGAAGCCGACGTCGATGCCGAGCCGCTGAGCCACGAGCTGATGATGCGAGTAGAGGTCGTCAGGACCGCGCACCACGAGCCCATCGATCTCGTTGTTCTTGAGCCCGGCGTCATCAAGCGCGTGCTTGATCGCCTCTTCCAGCAGGCCGAGCGACGTCGCGCCGACCTGGCCTAGCCGACTCTTGCCAGTGCCGACGATTGCGTACTTATCTCGTATCGCGTTCATGGACGCGCCTCCATTGATTTCAGTTTACGCGGCACGAAGCTGCAGCCGCGCCAGGCGTGGCAGCACCTCGTCGCGCAAAGCGGGCATTTCTCGCACGTAATTCACCAGAATGATCGCCATGCCATCAAGTCCGGCCTTCGATAGCTGAAAAAATTTCTCCGCCACATCGTCGTAGCTGCCAATCACCGGGAAGGTGGCGCCGCCGCTGATGATCCGCTCCATCATGCGACGCATCAGTTCCGGCGGAAAGGATTGTGATTTTCCGGCGGCCCGTTTGGCAATCACCTGCTCGGCGGCTTCCCAGTCACCGGTTTCATGGACGAGGTAGTGGTAGTATTCCCGGGTTTCCCGCGTCGTCGGCCGGCACAGCAAATGGCCGCTGGCATAGACGCCGGCATTTTGCGCGCCCTCCAAGGCTCTGATCTCGGCGATCTCCCCGGCAAGCTTCTCCTCTTCGCCGATGACCATGAACAGGCAGTCGGTATGGTGGACGGCGAATGCGCGGCCGGCCGGGGAAGATCCTGCGCTCATCAGCAGCGGACGTCCGTCACCCCAAGGCTTGGGCTTGCCGCTCACCTTCTTGAGCGAAAAGTATTTGCCCTCGTAATCAAATGGTTCCGGCTCCGACCAGAGACGCTTGACGATCGAAACCCATTCAGCCGAATAGGCGTAGCGTTCGTCATGGTCGCGCAGCTCCACGCCGAACATCTGGAATTCCTCGGTATTCCAGCCGGACACGACATTAAGGCCGAAGCGTCCCCGCCCGACGTGATCGGCGGTGATCATCGATTTCGCAGCGAAGATGGGATTGACCAGCGGCACATGGACCGTGGCGAAGGCGACGATTTCCTTCGTTTCGGCAAGCAGCGCGGAAGCCCAGGAGAGTGTTTCGAAGCTTGTTCCCTGCCGGTCGGTCGAGCCGCCGTAGCCTTGCCAGCGCGCGATCGGCAGAAGAAACTCCAGACCGGCCTCGTCGGCCAGGCGCGCCGCCTCGAGATTTTCTTCCCAGCCCGCCAGCCAACGCTCGGGCGCGGTGGTCGCAAACGAACCCGAACAATTCATGCCGAAGAGACCGAGCTTGAATCGGTTCGCGTTCTGCATCCGCGTCGCGCGCATGGCCGGATCTCTTTTGCTCTCCGCAGGCTTGGCTGTCATTTGCTCGCCGAGCGCAGCTTCAGCCGTTCCAGGCGCGGCAACACTTCAGCTTGCAGCACCGGCATTTCCGCAACGTAATTCACCATTGCGAGCGCCATGCCGTCGAGGCCGGCTTCGGCCAAGCGCAAGAACTTCTCGGCTACCGCGTCATAGCTGCCGATAACCGGAAAGGTGCCGCCTCCGCTGATAAAGCGCTCTTTCATTTGCCGCAGCTGCTCATGAGGAAGCGACCGCGTGTCGCCCTTCAGGCGCTTGGCAATCGCTGCGTCGGCCGCTTCCCAGTCGCCTTTCTCATGGACAAGGTAATGGTAGTAATCCTGTGTTTCCTTGGGAGTCGATCGGCACAGAATGTGACCACTCGCATAGATGCCGATTTGGCGGTCTCCGCCGCTCTCGCGCAGCTGCCGGATTTCGCCGGCGAGTGTCGTCTCGTCGCCGATCACCATGAACAGGCAGTCGACGTGGCGGGACGCAAAGGCTCTCCCCATCGGGGAGGAGCCCGCGCTCATCAGCAAGGGCAGGGTGCCGCCCCACGGCTTTGGCTTGGCGCTGACATTCTTGAGTTGAAAGTATTTTCCGTGGTGATCGAAGGGGGCCGTTTCCTGCCAGACCCGCTTGACGATGGAGACCCATTCCTCGGTATAGATGTAGCGTTCATCATGGCTGCGCAGCTCGGCGCCGAACATCTGAAACTCGTCAGTGTTCCAGCCGGAGACGACATTGAGACCGAAGCGGCCGTGTCCAACATGATCCGCGGTCACCACCGATTTCGCCGCGAAGATTGGATTGATCAATGGGACGTGGACAGTCGCGAAGGCGACAATGTCCTTCGTCTCCGCGAGCAGTCCGGTCGCCCAAGACAGAGTCTCGAAGCTCGTTCCCTGACGGTCGGTCACGCCGCCGTAGCCTTGCCAGCGCGCGATCGGCAACAGGAACTCGATTCCCGCTGCATCTGCGAGCCGTGCAGCCGCCAAGTTTTCGTCCCAGCCAGCGTCCCAGCGTTCAGGTGCCGTGGTCGCCATCGAGCCCGAACAGTTCATGCCGAAGAGGCCGAGCTTGAATCTGTTCGAGTTCTGCATCCGCGTAGCACGCATGGCCGAATCCCGTTTGCCCTCCGCCTCTCAGCGATTGATGTTGGCGCCCGATCCCCCGCGGTGTTTAGGGACAATCCGCCGCGCTCCCGGCTCACAATTTCCACCTGTTTTCCGCACGATGCGCTCAGCAGCGAAGCGCTCACGTGGATGTCCGAAACCGCGGGTCTCCCTCATGCCGTTCGTTGGGCCGCCAATGTTTTGTAGGGTACCAACCGCATCCACAGCTAATTGACAGGTCAACTTCCGACAAGCAGCTTTTGGGCAAGGTATGATGTCGTTTCGACATACCGGCTGTTCAGGAGACTAAGGCATGGATCTGCGGCAGCTTCGCTACTTTTCCGAGGTGGCCCTGGCGGGCAATTTCAGGGAGGCCGCCGCGCGGCTCAACGTCTCGCAATCTTCGCTCAGCCGCCGCGTTTCGGACCTCGAGCGCTCGCTGACAACGCAGCTTTTCACCCGCCATCCGCGCGGCGTGACGCTCACGCAAACGGGGCAGGTGCTTTTGAATGGCGCCGAGAGGTTATTGCGCGATGTTGAGGCGATTCGTGCCGAAGTGACTGGAGATCCGGATCCGTTGGCCGCTACGGTTACGCTCGGCACGTCCGAAGTTATCAGCCAGATGCTGCTTGCCCCGCTCGCAGCGGCTTTCAAGGGGCCGTCGCCGTTGGTTCGCCTGCGCTTTGTCGAAGGCCAACAATATTTACTCTTTGAAGGTCTGGACGCCGCACGTATAGATTTGGCGGTGATGACCACGCCGGAGCCAATTCCGAGCTACAAAATGGAAGTCATTTTGCAGGAGCCGCTTTACCTGATCACCCGCCATGCAGACCGGCCGAAACAGACGAGTCTCGGCATTGGCGATCTCGATCGCGTACCGCTTGTCATGTTTCCGCGCCCGAGCGGAATCCGGAACTACCTTGAAAGGCAGGCGCGCGCATTGGGTATCGAGATCGAATGCGAGTACGAGACGTCGAACAGCACGGCGCAGAAGGAATTCGTGATGATGGGGCTGGCATCCTGCATTCTTCCGTTTTCTGCGGTCGCCGATCAGGTCGGCCGCTCCGGTCTTGCGGCCACGCCCATCGCAGAACTGAGCCTTAATCGCACGCTTGTTTGGCGTGGCGACCGTCCGCAGACTACCGCCGTTGAGAAAGTGGCGCAGATGATACGAACGCTCATGGTCCGCCCGAAATTGGATCGAACCGCGGCACGGCAGCGCCGTCTTTCGGTGAGGCGAGGAGCGAGGCAGTCCGGGGACGGAAGATAAGAAAGCCGCGTGCGATGCCCGATCCGGCGATCGGGGTGTCGTTCGAAGTCAATAAAATACATCCAAAAATACATCCAAGTAAAAGGTCGGGGGGAAGAGCAAATGGTTGCGGCGGAGAAGATCGATGTCGAGCGGCTCGTCGATGAACAAAGCCTCAGTTCGCTGAATGTCAAAATTCTTGTCTGGATGCTGCTCGTTTTGCTGGCCGACGGCTATGACCTCAACGCTGTTGCCATCATCGCTCCGGACGTCAGCAAGGCTTGGCATATCGATCGCACGGCGCTCGGTCTGGCCTTCAGCGCCGGTCTCATCGGCGTGGCGATCGGATCGCCGCTCTTCGGCTATCTTGGCGATAAGATCGGACGCAAACGGGGCATCGTTCTGGGCTGCGCACTCTATGGGCTGTTCAGCCTGGCGACTGTAGCGGCTACCTCAATTCAAGAGCTGATCCTGCTGCGCTTTCTCACTGGACTGAGCCTCGGTGGAGCGATGCCGAACGTTTATGTGCTCGCCGCCGAATTCGCGCCTAAAAACTTTCGAGCGGCTTTTACCGTCCTTGCCGGCATCGGGGTCACGCTGGGCGCGGCCTCGGCCGGTCCCGTCTATGCGACGCTCGCACCGCATTACGGATGGCCTATCGTCTTCTATATCGGGGGGATCGCACCGATTGCGATTGCTCTTGGGGTTTATGCTTTCGTCCCGGAATCGCTCAAATTCCTCGCCCTCCGGGACGATCGGCGTGCCGAGCTGATGCGTTTGGCCATGCTCATTCGGCCCGACCTGGCGATCGGAGGTGAGACGCAGTTCATCGTGCCGCCGAAGGTCAAGACGCGGATCGTTCCCGACGCGCTCTTCCGCCATGGTCTCGCTGGCATCACGATGCTGCTCTGGACGGTCTTCCTCATGCAGAACGCCACAAATTTTTTCGTCAACATGTGGATGACGACCCTGTTTCGCGAGAGCGGGATGGCGGCCCAACAAGCAGCCTTGACCCAATCAACGTATTTTTTTGGAGCAAATTTCGGCGTTCTGACGATGGCGCTGTTGCTCGGTCGATTTGGCTTCGCTGCCATAGCCTGCATGGCGATGATTTATCTTCCGATGATTGCCGCTATTGGCGCACCATCGATCTCCGGCGGATTACTCTCCACAGTCGTATTCATCGCCGGTCTATGCAATGGCGCGATTTATGCGGGGCTCGGAGCGTCGGCAGCGCTGCTCTATCCGACCGGCATCCGCGCGAACGGGACTGGCTGGGCCCTCGGGATCGGCCGCATCGGCGCGATCATCGGTCCTGTGATCGGAGGCGCTCTTCTCGCCCGGCACGTATCGACACAGCACATCTTTTCGGTGCTTTTGATTCCGCTCGGCATCGCTATCGTCGCAGCCGGAGCGGTGACGTGGTTAAGCTATCTCCGCTTCGGAGGCCTGCGTTTGCGCGAAGAGATTGCCAGTCAGCGGGCCGAACTGGTCAGCCCTATGAAAGAGGCTGTCTAGATCCTCGATTGACGGCGGCGGTCTGCCGCCCGGCGTCAAGGCGTCCTGCCCGATCCTGAATCAAAGGCGGTGTGCGGTGCCTATCGGCCGCGCGCCACGAACAAGGCGTCGAGCGCAAAGCCGCCGCGCGGAAGCACTACAAATGGATTGATATCGATCGACTGCACCACGTCGGCCAATTCCTCGGCGATCCGGCCAAGCGCGACCAGCGCATCCACCACCGCGTCGGCATCGAGCGCTGCCGCGCCGCGATAACCACCCATCAGGCGTGCCGCGTGGGTGCGCCCGATCATGGCACGCGCCTTGTCGCGTGTGATGGGCGGCGCTGCGAACGACACATCTTTTGTGAGCTCCAGCAGCACTCCGCCGCTTCCAGCCATGACCACCAGTCCCATTTCGGGGTCGCGATTAAGGCCGAGCACCATCTCCATTCCGCCGCTGATCTGCTGGCAGACCAGCATGGCTTCAAGCCGGTCAATCCCGGCCTGCCGTGCGTTGGCGGCAATGCGCGCGTAGGCTCCACGCACAGCTTCCGCGGTAGCGAGATGCAACGCCACGGCTCCGGCATCCGACTTGTGCAGGAGCTTCGCCGCGACCGCTTTCAGCACCACCGGATAGCCGATCTGCTCCGCGGCCTTCACGGCCTCGTCGGCCGAATGCGCCGCGATCTCCGTGGGTGTCGCGATGCCATACGCGCGCAGCAAATCCTTGGACTGCACTTCGTTGAGGGCCGGGATGCCTGAGGCGGCGAGCGCGCGCACCCTGTCTGCCGCGGCCGCTTCGGTCGGTGTTGGCGCGGCGCCAGCCGTCGGCGCCGACCCCAGGCGTTCGAATTCGTCCCGCCGCACCGCGCTTTCGATCGCGCGCAGCGCCTTGTTGGCTTCTTGGAGGAATGACAGATGCGGCGACTTGGCGCGCAGCGCGCGGCCGTATTCGGTCAGTCCATGCGAGGCCAGCGTAAGAGCGGCGATCGGCTTGCGCATGCCGCGCACCACCATGTCCTCGATCATGGCGAAGTGAACCTCGGCACGATCCGACGCGCCACGTTCGCTTGGCAATTTTTCCTGAAACAGGATCATGTCGACATTTACATCGTCTTCCAGAGCGGCAATCGTCGCCTTGAAATTGTCGTGGCTGCTTAACACCGCGAAGCCCCCGTCGATCGGGTTGCTCACCAGCGAGCCGACGCCGAGTATGGTCTTGAGCTTGTCGGTGCTTGCCGCGGTGAGCGGCGCAAACTTCAAACCGTTGCGTTCGGCGGCTTCGATCAGGATCCCGCGAAACGCACCGGAATGGGTCACGGCACCGAGCCGGCGTCCCTTCGGCACAGCAGTGTGTGCCAGGAATTCCACCAGTTCAACTGCGTCGTCCAGTGTGTCGGTGCGGATTATGCCATGGTCGGCGGCGACCGCGTCGAAAGCCTCCATCGTGCCTGCCAGCGAGCCGGTATGCGCCATCGCGGCGGCGCGGCCGCTTTCCGATCGCCCGAGCTTGAGCGCCACGATCGATTTGCCGGCGGCACGCGCCATGCGGCAGGCGGCCTTGAATTTCTCCAGATCGGAGATCGCTTCGATGTAGACAACGATCACCTTCAGCTCGGGCTGGCCGGCAAAGAAAGCGATGTAATCGGGGATACCCAGTCCAGCCTCGTTGCCGCTGGTAATGAGGTATTCGGCAACGATGCCGCGTTCATCGAGCGCATGGTTGAGATAAAGCAACATGCCGCCGCTCTGGCCGACGAGCGCCACCGGTCCCAGCCGCAGCGTCAACGGCCGATCCTCGGTCATGGTGACCATGCGGCTCTTCGCGCAAATGTTGCCCATGCAGTTAGGGCCGGAAACGGCGAGCCCGGTCTCGGCAATCACGTTTTTCAGCTCACGGCCGAGCGCGGCGCCCTCTGTGTCGAACGCTTCGCCGAAGCCGGAGGAAAACACCGTGGCGCTGCGCGCGCCGGCTTTGGCGCCGGCGCGCAGGAGTTCCGGTACCGAAGCCGCCGGCACCACGACAACGAGATGGTCCGGCGGCTCAGGCAAAGAGGCAAAATCCGGATAACAGGGCGTGTCGAAGATTTCCTTGCGGCGCGGATTGATCAGATAGATCGGCCCGGGAAACTCATAGCGCTTGAGATTGCGCCATGCCCGCGTTGCCCAGCTTCCAGGCCTGTCACTCACCCCGATCACCACTGCGTTGCGCGGCTCCGTCAGGGCTGCGACCTTCTTCTTCGATGCTTCGAGATCCAACGTTGTGCTCCGCAATTTCACGCCCGCACGACGGATACGATCGTGCGCCGTCCGATCAGATAAAATGCTGCGGCGATCACCGTCATGATCGCGGTCCAGACCAGTCCGAATGCCGCGAGTTCGGTGCCCTGGCCGTTTGCCCATAGATCGAACATCGCAGCCGACACAGGTTGCGCCGACGGCGAGGCAAGTATGATGGCAAGCGACAGGTCACGCGCAGCGATCAGAAAGATGAAAAGCCACCCGGCCAGCAGCGCCGGCATCGCCAGCGGCACGATGATCCGGCGTAGCACCGTGCGCAGCGGACTCCCCGCGATCGACGCCGCCTCTTCCAGTTCGGGATGGATTTGCAGCATGCCGGCCGCCGAGTAGCGCATCCCGTAAGGCAGGTAGCGGATCGAGAAGGCGATGACGAAGGCCCACAGCGTGCCGTAGATGGGCAGCGGCACCGACAGATAGATCTGAATCATAGCAACGCCGAGCACGATTCCGGGGAAGATCAGCGGGGCCGTGGCGAGATGATCAAGCAGCCAGCCGCCGGGCCGCCGGCGCACCGCGAGCCAGCCGCAGAGGATCGTGAGTATCATGACGCAAGTCGCCGCGCCCGCACTCATTAACAGCGTCTGCCACACCAGATCGAGATAGAAAGTCGAGTGCAGCACGGTGCGGAAATTGTCGAGTGTCATGAGTGCGAAGCCGCGCCGGCTGATGCTCTGGGTGAACGGCATCAGTGCCAGCCAGACGAGCCCAGCGGCTGGTGCCGCGAGGATCAGAACGAAATTGAGGACAATGACGAAGCCGCCGAGATAGCGTCCGGCGCCGAGATCGAACAGGCGCGGGCGGAAGCCGCGCCCGGTGACCGTGTGATAGCGCGAGGCGTGGCGCGAAATGCGCGAATAGAAGCTGAGAAGGCCGCCCGCGAGCACGAGCAGTACGATAGAGAAGGCACTGGGATAACCGAGATCCGGCGGCACGTTCTCCTTCATATTGAGGTAAATGTCGGTGGTCAGCACTTTGACGTTACCCGGCAAGCCGACCAGCGCCGGCACCTCGAAGGCCTCGATCGAGCGCACCACCATGAGCAGCGCAACCGCGGCAAAGCCCGGCAATGCGAGTCGCATGGAAATGCGCGTCACCGTCTGGACGATGCCGGCGCCGCACATGCGTGCGGCCTCCTCATGTTCGGAGTTTGCCGCCTGGAAGACCGAGGAGAGCAGGAGGAAAGAAAGCGGCGACCACAAAAATCCTTCGATCAGAATCATGCCCGGCATCGAATAGACGTTAAAGCGAGGAAGCCCGAGCGCGGTGACGACGTCGTTCAGCGGTCCAGCCCGGCCGAGCAAAAACAACCAGGCAATCACATAAAGAACATAGGGCGTGCCGAGTGAAATGATCGCCGTCAGATAGGCGAGTGCTTTGAGGGGCGCATTGGTACGCTCGACCAGCCACGCCACGAACCCGCCGAAACACAGCGCGATCAATGTGGCGCCGAGACTGAAGATCAGCGAGTTCGCCAAGCTGCCAAAGAACTGGCGGTCGGAGAGCAGACGCCGATAGTAGGCGAACGTGAAGTCGCCGAGCCCGCCTTTAACCGTCGTGGTGTGCAGGCTGCCCTGAAGGAGGAACCAGAGCGGCGGAACGACAAGCAGCAGCAAAGCAATGGTCAGCACGGGGATCAGCACGCGGGTCGGATCGGGCGCGATCGCGGCCCAATTGGCGAGTTTGAACCTGTCGGAAGCAAGCGACATGCCGGCGCGGACTCAAAGCTGCCGCTTCCGTTCCGCGCGAGGCAGGACACCACA
>JASHVN010000671.1 GCA_030044555.1 Xanthobacteraceae bacterium
CGACGGCGCGCTGCATCGCGCTATTTTAGTTCGGCGTATCACGTCAGCGGCACGGCGCCGACGTGATCCTTGAACGCCTGCCGCGCCGAGATCGCGGCGTACCAGCGCTCGAAATTTGAAAGCGGCGGCCGGTCCGGCACCAACTGCCGATAGCGATACGCCATGACGCCGACCGGAATATCGCCGTAGGAGAACCCATCGCCGGCGAGATAGGCGGTCTTGCCGAGCTGCTCGTCCACCATGACCATCGCCGCCGTGGTGGCCTTCTTGCCGGCCTCGATTGCCGCATGGTCGCGCTTTTCCGGCGGCGTGCGAATGAGCCCCCAAAACACCGGCATGATCGCCGGCCCGCAGACCGATAATTGCCAATCCATCCATTGGCTGGCGCGCGCCCGGGCGCGCGGGTCGGCCGGCTCGAGGACGCCCGAGCGGTGCTTGGCGGCGAGATAGCGCACGACCGAATTCGATTCCCAGAGCAGGAAGCCGTCTTCCTCCTCCAGCGTCGGCACCAGGCCGTTCGGGTTCATCGCCAGGTAAGCAGGCTCGTGATTTTTGCCGAACGGACCGCCGATATCGATGCGCTCATGCGGCAGGCCGATCTCGCCGACGGCCCACATCGCCTTCTGCACGTTCGACGAGGTTTTCCGGCCCCAGATTTTGATCATTGAAAATGTCTCCACCCACCTCTCCCCGCGCGCGGGGCGAGACCTTGCCTATCATCTGTTGCGGGCAGGCGCGAGGGGAGGAAGAAGTCTGCGGTCAAACTCATAAATGGCGCTGCGCGTGCTCGCGAAAGAGGACAGCACGCGTGGAATCACACTTGAGAATTACACCTGCCGCTCGACCAGCGTCTTCTTGATCTCGGCGATGGCCTTTGCCGGATTAAGATGCTTCGGACAGGCCTTGGCGCAATTCATGATGGTATGGCAGCGGTAAAGACGGAACGGGTCTTCCAGCTTGTCGAGCCGTTCGCCTGTGGCTTCGTCGCGGGAATCCACCAGCCAGCGCTGCGCCTGCAGGAGCGCGGCGGGGCCGAGATAGCGGTCGGAATTCCACCAATAGCTCGGGCATGATGTCGAGCAGCAAGCGCAGAGAATGCACTCGTAGAGGCCATCGAGCTTCGCGCGGTCGTCGTGGCTCTGCTTCCATTCCTTCCGCGGCGTCGGCGACGTCGTCTGCAGCCACGGTTCGATCGAGGCGTGCTGCGCGTAAAAATTGGTGAGGTCGGGGACGAGGTCCTTCACCACCGCCATATGCGGCAGCGGATAGATGCGGACCGGTCCTTTGATGTCGCTCATCGCCTTGGTGCAGGCGAGCGTGTTGGTGCCGTCGATGTTCATCGCGCACGAGCCGCAAATGCCCTCGCGGCAGGAACGGCGGAAGGTCAGCGTCGCGTCGGTATTGTTTTTGATCCAGATAAGGCCGTCGAGGATCATCGGCCCGCAATCGTTGGTATCGACGTAATAGGTGTCGATGCGTGGGTTGTGGCCATCCTCGGGATTCCAGCGATAGATGCGATACTCGCGCTCGCTCTTGGCCTTCTCCGGATGCGGCCAGGTCTTGCCCTCGGTGATTTTCGAATTTTTCGGCAGCGTGAACTGAACCATGCCAATTGCCTTATGGGTTGGTGACCGCGCGGACGCTCAGTAAACGCGCGCCTTGGGCTCGATATACGAAACCTCGTTGGTGAGCGTATAGGTATGCACCGGCCGGAAGTCGATCGTGACCTTGCCGTTATTGAGATCGAGCCAGGACAGCGTGTGCTTCATCCAGTTCTTGTCGTCGCGATCGGGGAAGTCCTCGCGCGCATGCGCGCCGCGGCTTTCGGTGCGGTTGACCGCCGAATCCATCGTGACCACGGCCTGTTCGATCAGATTGGCGAATTCGAGCGTTTCGACCAGGTCCGAATTCCAGATCAACGAACGGTCGGAGACGCGCACATCGGTCACGCCGTCGAACACCTCGTGAATGAGTTTCGAGCCCTGCTCCAGCACTTCGCCGGTGCGGAATACGGCGCAATTGTTCTGCATGACGTGCTGCATCTTGCCGCGCAGCTGCGCGGTCGGCGTTGAGCCGGACGCGTTGCGGAATTTGTCGAGGCGCGCCAGCGGCCGCTCGGCGGAATTTTTCGGCAGTTCGGGTTGCTTGTCGTTCGGGGTCAGGATTTCGGCGCAGCGCAAGGCTGCAGCGCGGCCGAACACGACGAGGTCGATCAGCGAGTTGGAGCCGAGCCGGTTGGCGCCGTGCACCGAGACGCAGGCCGCCTCGCCGAGCGCCATCAGTCCGGGCACGACGTGGTCGGGATTGCCGCCGCGCTTGGTCATCGCCTCGCCGTGATAATTCGTGGCGATGCCGCCCATGTTGTAATGCACGGTCGGCACGATCGGCACCGGCTCGCGGGTGAGATCCACTCCGGCAAAGATGCGCGCGGATTCGGTGATTCCCGGCAGCCGCTCGGCGAGAATCTTCGGGTCGAGATGGTCGAGGTGCAGGAAGATGTGATCCTTCTTCGGCCCGACGCCGCGGCCTTCGCGGATTTCGATGGTCATGGCGCGGGAGACCACGTCGCGCGACGCCAAATCCTTGGCCGACGGCGCGTAGCGCTCCATGAAGCGCTCGCCCTCCCCATTGACCAGATAGGCGCCTTCGCCGCGCGCCCCTTCGGTGATGAGCACGCCGGCGCCGTAGACGCCGGTGGGATGGAACTGCACGAATTCCATGTCTTCGAGCGGCAGGCCGGCGCGCAGCACCATCGCGTTGCCGTCGCCGGTCTGGGTATGGGCGCCGGTGCATGACGCATAGGCGCGCCCATAGCCGCCGGTCGCCAGCATGGTCATCTGCGCGGAAAAGCGATGAATCGTGCCGTCGTCAAGATTGAGCGCGATGACGCCGCGGCAACGGCCGTCGTCGTCCATGATGAGGTCGAGCGCGAAGTACTCGACGAAAAACTCCGCCGAGTGGCGCAGCGCCTGGCCGTACATGGTGTGCAGCATGGCGTGGCCGGTACGGTCGGCGGCGGCGCAGGTGCGCTGCGCGGTGCCCTTGCCGTAATGCGTGGTCATGCCGCCGAACGGGCGCTGATAGATTTTGCCGTCCTCTTCGCGGCGCGAGAACGGCAGGCCCCAATGTTCCAGCTCGTACACGGCTTCGGGCGCGTTGCGGCACAGATACTCGATCGCGTCCTGGTCGCCGAGCCAGTCCGACCCCTTGACGGTGTCGTACATGTGCCAGCGCCAATCATCCTCGCCCATATTGCCGAGCGCGGCGGCAATGCCGCCCTGCGCCGCCACGGTGTGCGACCGCGTCGGAAACACCTTGGTGATGCAGGCGGTGCGCAATCCGGCTTCGCTGCAGCCCACCACTGCGCGCAGCCCGGAGCCGCCGGCGCCGATCACCACGACGTCGTAGACGTGATCTTCGATGGGGTAGGCGCGGCCGTTGATCGCCGGCGCTGCGCCGCCTTCGCTGGATCCATTCCCTGCCATACTCACAATCCAAACGAGAGCTTGAGGAGACCGTAAGCCGCAGTGAGTCCCACCACGGCGATGAAGAAGTTATTGGCGATGATCAAACCGAGTTTGGCGATATCGTCGTGGACGTAATCCTCGATGATCACCTGCATGCCGATCCGCATATGGGCCATGATCGACACGATGAACAGCAGCATGATGATGGCCACGGTCGGCGAGCCCAAAATCTGCGCCACGGCCGGCTGGTTGCGGCCGAGCAGCATGATCATGATGATCACCGCCGCGATGGTGAGCGGAATGTTGGCGATTGCCGTGAGCCGCTGCAGCCAGAACTGTCCGGTGCCGGACTTTGCCGAGCCGAAACCGCGCACCCGCGCCAGCGGGGTGCGGATGTGCTTGGGCG
>JASHVN010000672.1 GCA_030044555.1 Xanthobacteraceae bacterium
TCGCGCGAAGAGCTGGTCGCCCAGCGCGACGCCATCGCGCACTGGGCGCGGCTGTCCTACGGCTGGATGGGGCGCTCGCCGGACTACAAGGCGTCGCTGATGAATACGCTCGGCGCCAATTACGATTTCTACGGCAAGTTCGCCGACAACGCGAAGGCCTGGTATCGGCGCGCGCAAGAACACGTGCTGTTCATGAACCACGCCATCGTCAATCCGCCGGTGGACCGCGCCAAGCCGGCGGATCAGGTCAAGGACGTCTACATCACCATCCAGAAAGACACCGACGCCGGAATCTATATTTCGGGCGCCAAGGTTGTGGCGACCTCTTCGGCGCTGACGCACTATAATTTTCTCGGCCAGAACGCCGCCGTGCCGCTGCACGACACCGATCTGGCGGTGATGTTCATCGCGCCGATGAACGCGCCGGGCGTCAAGCTGTTCTGCCGCACGTCCTACGAAATGACAGCGAGCGTGATGGGCACGCCGTTCGATTATCCGCTGTCGTCACGCTTCGACGAGAACGACGCCATCTTCGTGTTCGACAATGTCTTCATTCCCTGGGAGGACGTGCTGCTTCACCGCGATCTGGAGAAGCTGAAGGTCTTTTTCCCGCAATCGGGCTTTTTGGCCGGCTATCAGTTCCAGGGCTGCACGCGGCTTGCGGTCAAGCTCGACTTTCTGGTCGGCGTCATCGCCAAGGCGCTGCGCGTGGCCGGCTCCGACGAGTTTCGCGGCAACCAGGCGATGCTCGGCGAGATCATCGCCTGGCGGCATCTGTTCTGGTCGCTCACCGACGCGATGGCCATGAACCCGACGTCGTGGGTGAACGGCGCGGTGTTGCCCAATCTGCAATCGGGCTCGAGCTATCGGGTGTTCGCCGGCGACGCCTACGGCCGCGTCAAGGAGATCGTGGAAAAAATCGTCGCCTCGTCGCTCATCTATCTGCCGTCCTCCGCCAAGGATTTTCGTAATCCGGCGATCGACCGCTACCTCGAGCGCTATGTGCGCGGCTCCCACGGCATCGGTTACCGCGAGCGCATCAAGGTGATGAAGCTTTTGTGGGACGCGATCGGTACCGAATTCGGCGGCCGTCACGAGCTTTACGAGCGCAACTACGCCGGCAATCACGAGGACATCCGCATTCAGGCGCTGTGGAATGCGCGCAGCTCCGGCCTCATGGAGCAGATGACGGCGCTCGCCGATCAATGCATGGCCGAGTACGACGAAAACGGCTGGACCGATCCGGCATGGCTCAATCCCGACGATGTCGCCTATCCGGGCCTGCCGGAGGAGCGGCGGGCAGCGGAGTAGGCTTGTCGTGCCCCGCGCAGGCGGGGCATCCCGTATTTGCGTGGCTCATTGCTTATATGGTCTCGTAAGATGAATACTGGATCGTCCGCTAATGGTCGCGGACGATGGCAAAGAGAGCCTATGAGCTGGATCGATCAACGGCCCGACGACGCAATGGACGGCGCCTTTACGGCGGTCGCTCCCGAACGGGTGATAAGCGTCGACGCGCCGATCTTCCGCGAGGCGATGGCCCGGCTTGGCGCAGCGGTTCATATCGTCACCTCCGCGGGGCCGGCCGGCAAGACCGGTTTCACCGCAACGGCGGTGTGTTCGGTGACCGATTCGCCGGCGATGCTGCTGGTGTGCCTCAACCGGCGCAGCAATTCGGCGCCGCTCTTGGCGCAAAACGGCGTGTTCTGCGTCAATACGCTCGGCGCGGCTGAGTCTGGTCTGGCCGACATGTTCGCTGGGCGCAGCGGCGTGCACCTGGAAGAGCGTTTTAACGTCGGCGAATGGATGACGCTGAAGACCGGCTCCCCGGTGCTTGCCTCCGCGGTGATCGCCTTCGACTGCCGCACCGTCGAGGTCAAGGCCGTTGCCTCGCACAACGTCATCTTCGGCGCCGTCGAGGAGGTCAGGCTCGGTCCGGCCGGGCCGGCGCTGGTTTATCACGAGCGCGCTTACAAGCCGGTCTGACAAACGGCTACGCGCCGCTTCGCCGGCGCAGCGTTGCCGCCGTTTCTCCTTATTCCTCAATGAATTGCTAATTCGTTGGCTCGTTCGGAACCGGAACGAAGCAAGTTTGGACGGCGTTGGCTTTGTGGCGACGGGAGTGGCGGAAACCCCAAGCCGGAGAATGTCCAATGTCGAACGAGCAACGGCAGAAAGACCAGCAGCATCAAAGCAATCCGAAGGGCGGTCAGCAGCAAGGCGGCGGCCAGCACAAGCCCGACCAGCAGCACCAGGGCGGCCAGAAACCTGGCCAAGGTGGCCAGCACTCTGGTCAGCAGGGCGGCCAGCACGGCGGCCATCAAGATAGCCACGGCGGCCAGCATGGTAGTCACCAAGGCGGTGGCCAGCACGGCAGCCGCTAGCGCGGGCATTTCTCGCGCTTGCTTTTGTGTGCTTTGACAGCCCGCGCGGGCTGCGGGTGAGGGATTTGTTTGTGTAAAGCCCCGGCGTGCTTGCGCGCGCGGCTGCTTCTTTGTCCAGATCGGCCTATGCTGGCGTGTGGTATGCTGGCGTTATGGCCGGTCCATTACCGCTGTTCCACCTCTATGGCGATCCGCCGGACGAGCAGGCCTTCGATTTTATTCATATCGAGACGATTGTCTCGCGCTCCTCGATCCACGACTGGACCATTCGCGCCCACCGCCATCGCAATCTGTTTCAGATCTTGCTGATCGAGCGCGGCGGCGGCGCCATGACGTTCGAGGCAGCGACGCTGTCCTTTTCGGCGCCCGCGGCCATTCTGGTCCCGGCGACGATCGCGCACGGTTTCCGCTTCGAGCCGAATGTAACAGACGGCTGGGTGGTGAGCTTTACCGAAGATGCCGCCGGCGCGCTCGCCGGCCACGCCGGCGAAGCGCTTACGCGGCTGCGCGCGCTCGCCGAGGCGCCGATCATCCCGATCGGCGATGAGACCGAACGGGCGCGCCTGTCGGTATTGTGCGCGGAATTGAACGAAGAGCA
>JASHVN010000673.1 GCA_030044555.1 Xanthobacteraceae bacterium
CGCCATCACCACGCAGTATCTCAAGAGCCCCGGTCCGCTCGTGCATGCGTGAGTTAAGGAGGAGGCCATCATGACCGATGAAACCATTCCACGCCGCAAATTTCTTCTCGGCGCCGGGCTTGCAGGCACCGCCGTTGCCACCGGATTGAGCGAGGCGGCGCCGGCGGCCGCGCAGGCTCCGGCTGCGGTCGCGCCTGCCGCCGCGCAAGCGGAGCCGCTTTTGGCGCTTAACGAGACCGAGTTTGCGTTCGTCGTGGCCGCCGTGGATACGCTCATTCCCGCGGACGAACTGTCGCCATCGGGCAGCGAGTGCGGCGTCGCCGTGTTTATCGATCACCAACTCGCCAGCGCCTGGGGCGGCGGCGCCAAGATGTACCGCTCCGGCCCGTTCGCGAAGGGCAAACCCGAGCAGGGCTATCAGCTGGCGTTGACGCCGGGGGAGTTTCTCATCGCTGGCATCGGCGCCGCCAATGCCTGGTCGCGCCAGGCTTACGGCCACGATTTCGACCGGCTCGATGCGAACAAGCGCGTCGAGGCGCTCAAGGCCATGGAGGCCGGCAAGGCCGAGTTTGCCGATTTCAGCTCGCGGGCGTTTTTCGCGCGATTGCTCGAAATGACCATGCAGGGATTTTTCGCCGACCCGATCTATGGCGGCAATCGTAACAAAGCCGGCTGGAAGATGATTGGTTTCCCCGGCCTGCCGGCGACTTACGCCAACCTGTTCGAGGAATATCGCGACAAGCCCTACGTCGTCGAACCGCAATCCATCGCCGACTTTTCGTGAGGGGACAGCATCATGGCCAAACGATTGAAGGACGTCGATGCGGTGATGGTCGGAATGGGCTGGACCGGCTCGATCCTGGCGCGTGAACTGACCAAAGCAGGCCTCAACGTGGTCGGTCTCGAGCGCGGAGCGGACCGCGTGCCGGGCGAGGATTTCATCCTTCCGGCGGTGCGCGACGAATTGCGCTATTCGAACCGGCTCGAATTGATGTGGGACAATTCGACCGACACACTGACGTTTCGCAATTTCCCCAGCGAACACGCGCTGCCGATGCGCCGGATCGGCGCCTTCCTGCCCGGCGAGGGCGTTGGCGGTTCCGGCATCCATTGGGGCGGCTTGCATTGGCGTTTTCTGCCAAGTGATTTTCGCATCCGTACTGCGCTCTCCGAGCGTTACGGCGCCAACGCGATCCCCGATGACATGACGATCCAGGATTGGCCGCTGAGCTACGACGAGCTTGAGCCGTACTACGATCATTTCGACAAGATCTGCGGCGTGTCGGGCCAGGCCGGCAATCTGCGCGGCACCAAGATCGACGGCGGCAACGTGCTCGAAGGGCCGCGCAGCGATCATTATCCGAACAAGCCGATCAAGACCTCGGTCGCCGGCATGATGTTCCGCGATGCTGCGAAAAATCTCGGCTATCACCCGTTCCCGATGCCGATCAGCATCGCGAGCGCGGCCTACAAAAACGCCGAGGGCGTCACCTTGGGCGCCTGCGAATATTGCGGCTTCTGCAATCGCACCGCCTGCGAAACCAATGCCAAGGCCTCGCCCAATTCCACGATCCTGCCGGTGCTGCGGCTCGAGCCGAAATTCGAGCTGCGGTCGCGTTGCTGGGTCACCAAACTCCTCTACGACAAGGACACCAAGAAGGTCACCGGCGTGCTTTACACCGATCTGCGCAATGGCGAGGAGTACGAGCAGCCAGCGGGCATTGTCGTGCTGTCGTCCTACGTGTTCGGCAACGTTCAGCACATGCTGCTTGCCGGCATCGGTGAGCCCTACGATCACGCCACCGGCAAGGGCGTCGTCGGCAAGAACTACGCCTATCAGTTCGAGGCGGGCGGTGTGGCGTTCTTTGCCGACAAACACATGAATTCGTATATGGGCTCCGCCGGCACCGGAATGTGCATCGACGATTTCAACGGCGAGAATTTCGACCACGCCGGATTGGGCTTCTTCGGCGGCGGCTATTTCTCCTGCAACACGCCCACCTCGCCGCCGATCAGCGGCCGCATGGTGCCGCCTGGCACGGCGCGCTGGGGTTCGGAATGGAAGCGCGAGACTGTCAAATGGTACAATCACGCCTGCCGTTTCGGCACCGAGGGGTCAGTCTATTCCAACCGCGACAATTACCTTGAGCTCGATCCGACCTATAAGGATGCCTTCGGCCGGCCGCTGATCCGGCTCACCTACAACGGCACCGATAACGACCACAAAATGTCGCATTACCTGCTGAGCAAGCTCGAAACCATCATCAAGGCGATGGGACCGACGCAGTACCGGATGGAGCCGCGCCCGCGCAATTTCAGCATCGTGCCGTATCAATCGACCCACAATACCGGTGGCACGATGATGGGCTCGGATCCGAAGTCGAGTGTGGTGAACCGCTATCTGCAGGCGTGGGACGCGCACAATCTGTTCGTCGTAGGCGCGTCGGTGTTTCCGCAGCAGCACGGCTATAATCCGACCGGCACGGTGGGGGCGCTGGCTTATTGGTCGGCAAAGGCCATTACCACCACTTACCTCAAAAACCCCGGGCCGCTCGTCCACGCCTGATGGGGTTGCACGCCAAAAAGCCAAAAGGGGAGGAGACTATGCGCGACACGAAAGCGGGCGCCGCGCCCGCAAGCTTGAGGGCCTTTGTCTTTGTTCTGGCCCTCGGCGCCATTGTGCCCGGGATTGTGTCAATGGCCGCGTCTGCCCCCGCGCTGGCCGCTGACGTCGAGCACGGCAAGGTCGTGTTCCAGACCTGCGCGGCCTGCCACAGCGATAAGCCCGATGCCATCGGGCCGAGCCTGCGCGGCGTCTACGGCCGCAAATCCGGATCGCTCGATAACTTTCGCTATTCGAATGCCATGCTGCGCGCGAACCTGATCTGGGACGAGGCGAACCTGCGCGCCTATCTGAAGGATCCGCAGGCCAAGGTGAAAGGCAATCGCATGCCGTTCGCCGGCCTGACCGATCCCAAAGACATCGACGACGTCATTGCCTTCCTCAAGCAGTACAAATAGCGCCGCTTTTCTTCATTTCCCCGCTTTGGTCGGGCCGCAGGACGCCTCGTTGGGCATTCCGGTTTGGCCGTGCGGCCAGCAATGACGGCCAGCATCGTGGCCTCCTACGGGAGGCTGGCTCGGCCTTGGTCTGACGCAAAAGGCGCAGACGGGGGCCTCCGGACGGTCTAACGCACGACCATAGAAAATCCCCGAGGGGTCGTGTACATAGCGCCGCAAAATCCCATATTCGGGCTAAAGCCCGTACACACGCGGTCGGCAAGGCTGGTCAGCCGCAGGTCACAGTTGGACATCGCAATGCTGAGTGTCGTTATCGCCATCCACCTGATGCTGGTTCTCGCCATGATCGGCGTGGTGCTGCTGCAGAAATCCGAAGGCGGCGGATTGGTCAGCACCACCAGCGGATTCATGACCGGGCGGGGGACTGCGAACATGCTGACGCGCACGACGGCGCTGTTAGCCGCCGGATTCTTTATCACCAGCCTCGCTTTGTCGCTGCTGGCGGCTCACGACCGCGGCGGCGCGTCGCTGATCCCCGGCAGCGCCACCACCGAACAACCGGCTAAGCCCGGTGCGCCCCCGCCAACCGTTCCGTTCAATTCGGGTAATGGCGGCCTGCTCAACCAGCTCGGCAACGGCGGCAAGCCGGCCGCGGCAAACACGCCGGCGAGCCCGCCCCCGCCAAGCGGTCCGCAGGTGCCGCAATCACACTGAGCCGGTCACTTTGGGCAGTCACTCTGGGACAGTCAGACTGGAACGGAACGGCCCGGCCCTTTGGCGTCATCCACAGCTTCTTGCTCGCGCCTTGCTCGGCGGCGTGCGACGGCGTATCAGCCTTGTGGCGTAATACTCTGAAATCTTTGCGTTTTTCTTCGCATAGGGAACTCCGCGCGATGCGTAGCAGTCATGCCAGATTATCGCTCGCCGAATCGTACGCGGCGCGCTAATTATCGAGTCCCATGGCGCGGTACATATTCATCACCGGCGGCGTGGTCTCCTCACTTGGCAAGGGATTGGCGTCAGCGGCGCTCGGCGCATTGCTGCAGGCACGCGGCTACAAGGTGCGCCTGCGCAAGCTTGACCCCTATCTCAATGTCGATCCCGGCACGATGTCGCCGTACCAGCACGGCGAGGTCTTCGTCACCGATGACGGCGCCGAGACTGACCTCGACCTCGGCCATTACGAACGCTTCACCGGACGGCCGGCGACGCGGATGGACAACATCACGACCGGCCGCATCTACCAGGAGATCCTGCTCAAGGAGCGGCGCGGTGATTACCTCGGCGCCACCATCCAGGTCATCCCCCACGTCACCAACGCCATCAAGGACTTTATCCGCGACGGCAACGAGGACTTCGATTTTGTCCTGGTCGAAATCGGCGGCACCGTCGGCGACATCGAAGGGCTGCCGTTCTTCGAAGCCATCCGCCAGCTCGGCAATGAGCTGCCGCGCCGCCACGCGGTCTACATCCATCTGACCCTGATGCCGTTCATCCCGAGCGCGGGGGAACTCAAGACCAAGCCGACCCAGCACTCGGTGCGCGAACTGCGCGCCATCGGCATCCAGCCCGACATCCTGCTTTGCCGCACCGACCGGCCGATCCCCGAAAGCGAGCGAAAAAAACTCGCGCTGTTCTGCAATGTGCGCGAAAGCGCGGTCATCGAGGCGCGCGACGTCGATAACATTTATGCGGTGCCCGAGGCGTATCATGCCGGAGGTCTCGACGACGAAGTGCTCGCCGCGTTCGGCATCGAAAATCCGCCGGCGCCCGATCTTAAAACCTGGCATCTCATCAACGAGCGCATCCGCAATCCCGAAGGCGACGTGACCATCGCCATTGTCGGCAAATATACCGGCATGAAGGATGCCTATAAGTCGCTGATCGAAGCGCTCTCGCATGGCGGCGTCGCCAACAAGGTCAAGGTCAATCTCGACTGGATCGAGAGCGAGGTGTTCGAGAACGAAGATCCGGCGCCGTTTCTCGAACATGTCGACGGCATTCTGGTGCCCGGCGGTTTCGGCCAGCGCGGCGCTGAGGGAAAAATGCGCGCCGCGCGGTTCGCCCGCGAACGACAAGTGCCGTATTTCGGCATCTGCTTCGGCATGCAGATGGCGGTGATCGA
>JASHVN010000674.1 GCA_030044555.1 Xanthobacteraceae bacterium
GCATCTCCGGCCGCTTCGCGCTCCAGCGAGACATGAGCGATATCGAGCCGATCCATCAGCCGGGCCACATAGTCGTTCACCTTGGGGTCGGCGCGCCGCGCGATCGGATCGTCGCGCCGCGGCATGTCGATCGCGATCTCGTCGACGATCGAGCCCGGCCGCCGGCTCATCACCAGAACGCGATCGGACAACGTGACCGCTTCCAGGAGGTCGTGGGTGATGAGCAGCGCGGTCTTCTGCGCTTCCGCCAGCGTTCGCGCCAGATCGCGCTGCAGCACGATCCGCGTCTGCGCGTCGACGGCGGAAAACGGCTCGTCAAGGAGAAGCACGTGCGGATCGACCGCGAGCGTGCGCGCGAGCGCTACCCGCTGACGCATGCCGCCCGATAATTGATGCGGATAATGGCCGGAGAATTCGGCGAGATTGAATTTCTCAAGGAGTTCTTGGGCGCGCCGCCTGCGCTCGCGCGGCGGGACACGCTGGATCTCCACGCCGAACATCACGTTCTGCGCAACGGTGCGCCACGGCAGCAGCAAATCCTTCTGCAGCATGAAGGCGACCTGCGCGTTCGGCCCCTCGACCCGCTCGCCGTCGATAAGGGCCAAACCCTCGCTCGGCGCGGTCAGGCCGGAACCGATATTGAGCAATGTGCTCTTGCCGCAGCCGCTTGGACCGATCAGCGAGACCACCTCGCCGTCACGGACGAAAAAGCTGACCCCGCGCACCGCGGTGAGAATTGCGCCGCTGCGGTCGGCAAACCGCATCGTCACATAGCGATACTCCAGCCGCACGAAACCGGAAGCAGACGGAGCGGGCATCACATCGGGCATGGCACTCGCACGCGGGCCGAGCGCCCGCCAAAGCCTCTGTTTTGTAGCGTCTCAGTTTAAATAAGGCGGCGGTGAAGCCGTCGGTGGCGACGGCCAGAGGGGCTCCCGAGGCGACGAGGACATCAAGGGCGGAGCCGGGTCGATTGCACGCTTATCACGCCCAGCTATGACCATTATAGTGTCAAAGGCTGGGATTGCCGATAGGGCAGGCGTGCTGCGAGAAGATTTTGCCGCAGGGCCGCTCCGCACGAGGGAGTTGATGAATGCTCGTCCTTGAAATGAACGCACCGACGCGCCGCCGGATGCTGCAGGGTGCTGCCGCAATCACGGTGTCGGCGGGTTTTGGCAGCCTGGCACGGCCGGCGCGCGCGGCGGAGAAGATCACCTATCTGTTTCCGGCGCCGCCTTTGTTGCCGGCCTTCGGACCGATCCAGCTCGCCAAGGGCAAGGGTTATTTCAAGCAAGCCGGTCTCGACGTGAGCTACGCGGTCGGCCGCGGCGGCGTCGATGTCGCCAAGCAGGTCGGCGCCGGCAATGCACCGCTCGGCGGAATCGTGGCCGATGCGCCCATCGTGGTCCGGCAGAATGGCGTCCCGGTGAAGATCGTCTGCCTGTTCGGCGGCAAGGGCTTCATGCAGCTCGTCGTGCGCAAGGATTCGGGAATCGAGAAGCCGGCGGATCTGAAAGGAAAGACCATCACGGTGATGTCCTTTCAGGACACGACGTTCTATGCGCTGCTTGGACTATTGGCGAGCGTTGGACTGACCCAGAGCGACGTCAACATCGAATCTGCCGGCCCGGTCGGCGTCTGGCAGATGGTGGCGACCGGCAAATCGGTCGGCATGGCCGGCGTGCCGGACTGGATTCCGCCCATTGAAGCCGCTGGCGTCGCGGTCAATGTGCTGCCGACCGACCAGTTCTTTCCGCACATGGCGCAGGCGGTGGCGGCCTCCGATCAAACCATCAAGGAGCGCCCTGAGCTGGTGCGCTCCTTCGTCCACGCCGCCCTGCACGGCATGAAGGACATCATGGATGATCCCGACAAGGCCGCTTCCGACTTCGTGAAATTCGTTCCGGAATGGACCGGCAAGGAAAACCAGGTCAAGGAGGCGTTCGTCTATTACGACAAGCTGATTTATCCGGGCCAGAAAGTGCCCGGCGCGGTCGATCCGCAGCGTGTCGCCAAGTTGCAGGATTTCTACCTCGCCAAAGGCATCATCCAGAAGAAGTCGCCGATCGACGACCTGTTCACCAATCAGTTTGTCATGTAGGCAAGCGCCGCGCGCGCAGCCGATCAAAA
This sequence comes from Xanthobacteraceae bacterium, assembly GCA_030044555.1. GTDB lineage: Bacteria > Pseudomonadota > Alphaproteobacteria > Rhizobiales > Xanthobacteraceae > BOG-931. The sequence goes on from JASHVN010000674.1 coordinate 2,131, forward strand.
CGGCACGGTGATGCCGTCGAGCGGCGCGTCGCAATTGACCAGGTTGACGCGCTTCCAGGCGATCATGATGCGGCCGCCGGCTTGCACCAGATGATGCAGCATGGTGCCGCCGAACAGGCGCTGCTGCGCGCGGCGGTACTCGATCATCATGAATTTGGAGCGCACCGTGCGGGATGTGCGCTCCGTTTCTTCGATCGTCACGTTGGTGACGATACGGCTTGTTTGCGAGCGCGGCTCCTGTGAATACATGCGCGGGCTCGCGAGCCGCCGCACCCGCGTTTCCAGAAGCCGCCGATCGTCATAGATCAGCGACACCGTCTCGACCGGATCGGCCTGCTCGGGTTCGCTCGGCACCCAGTACCAGGCCTCGGGCGTGAACAGAGCGAGCCACGCGTCGAATTTGCCCTCGTCGAGGAGCCGCGCCTCGTGCAGCAAGAATTGCTCGCAACGGCGAATGTCGAGCCGCGCCGGTGCCGGCACCCGCGCGGCGCGGGCCAAAGCCGAAAGCTGGGGCCGCCGGCGCGGTGCCGACAGCCTGCGCGTGCGTTTGGGCTTTCTTCCCATCGCCTAGTGGTCCGATTCTAACATTCGCATCCCATTTCGGCGGCCCCTCGTGCGAATGCTGGAATCGAAAGGACCACTAGCAAATATTAATCTTTGTGGAGCCTTTGGATTTGACATTCGCTCGATGAGTTGGCGGCTGGCGGGTAGCGAATGTCAAATCCGCTCCACTCGTGTCAGGAGGCGGCGCGCGCGGCGGCGACGCGGCTTTTGGTCATGTAGCCGAGCCAGGCGTCGAACATGTTGCGGATGTAGATCTCGCTGGTTGAGTTGACGCCGCGGCGGCCGCCATGGGCATCCGGCACGTCACTCTGCAGCCCGCGCCCGATCTCGATCCATTCGGCGCCGGCGCTCGAGAGCCCCATGCCGATGCGGTTGTAGATTTCCAGATCGTCGGTGAGCACCAGCGAGCCGGTGCCGTTGACGATGTTGGCGAAGCTGATCGTGTTGCGGAACATTTGCTCCGGCGCGCCCTTGAGGCGGAAATTGTAGGTGCAGACGATGGTGCGGTCGACGGCGACCGGGTGCACCACGCGCAACTGCTGAAACTGGCTCATGAACGACAGATTCGGATAGACGTTGCTGTTCCAGCGCCGCACTTCCAGCAC
>JASHVN010000675.1 GCA_030044555.1 Xanthobacteraceae bacterium
TTCGTGGAACCTTTCACCGAGAATCGGCGGGTGGAGGTCCCAAAAGACGCATTGCTCTATCCGCTATAGTCCGGGCGGGGCGTCATGAAGGTCGCTGATGTAAGGCTCTCACCACGATGACAGGCCGCCTGTTCGAGAAGGCCGCCGTCATTACCGGGGCTGGGCGCGGGATCGGCTATGCGACCGCGCGGCTGTTCGCCCGCGAGGGCGCGCGGCTCGGGCTGATCGATCGCGACGCGACCGGCCTCGAGCAGAGCGTCAAGCAACTGGCTGCCGAATTTCCGAGCGCCGTGATCCATTGGAGCCAGGCCGACATTGCCGAACATCGCACAATCACGCCGGCGATCGACACGCTGGCGGCTGCGCTGGGCAGGCTTGACATCCTTGTCAATAATGCCGCGGCACGCGCCTTCGGACCGGTTGCCGACGCAACGCCCGAAAGTTGGACGGAAGTCTTGCAGACCAATGTCACCGGCTACGCGATGTGCTCGCGGGCGGCGCTGCCATATTTGCGCCGATCCGGTGCCGCCAGCATCGTCAATGTCGCTTCGGTGTTTGCCATCGCGGGTCGTAGCAATATGGGCCAATACGATGCCAGCAAAGCCGCCATCCTGTCATTGACGCGCGTGCTCGCCTGCGAGGAAGCGGGCCATGGCATTCGCGTCAACGCGGTTTGCCCGGGTTCGACGTGGACGCCATGGACTTACGGCCGCGCTCAGGCGCGTGGCATGAGCCTTGAAGACCTGAAGGCCAAGGGCGCAGTGCCCTGCCTCTTGGGTCGCTGGGCGGAAGCGGACGAGATTGCCTTTCCGATCCTGTGGCTCGCCTCAGACGAAGCCTCATTCATCACCGGCGTAGCCCTGCCGGTCGACGGCGGCCTTACCGCCATATAGGGCATTCATGTAGGGCGCCTACGTTTCCAGCGTCGACGGCCAGAACAAATCCTCCGGCTGATATTTTTGCGGCGTGACGCCTTGGCGGTGCGCGTAGCGCAACATGACATCGACTTCGTGACGGGTCTTGCTAAATCCCCAAAGATAGATGTCTTCGCCGGCGGCAGCACGCTCTTCCTCCCAGAGCGCACGATACCACAGCGAAGTCATGTGAATGCGCTCCCACTCTTGCCGGCGGTACAGCTTTTGCTTCGATGCCTCCCAGGCATCGTAGAGACTGCGCGCGACCCAAGGATGTTGCTCGAGTATCGCGTTGCGGATCAGCAGCGTGTGCATAATCGGGAAACAGCGAGTCCGCTTGAAATATTCACGTTCGCGCGCGGCGTAATCGGGAAACAGAAAATCAATATCGGGATGCCGGTTCGGCGCCCAGATTTCGGTGGTGATGCCGGCATCTATCTCGCCGTTCGCCAACAAATCGAACTGGTCGCGGCCCGCGGGGGCAATGGTGAGCTTAAGCCAGCTGGGCGCCTTCCAGTCGGGGATACGCACCGGCTGCCAAGCTATCCATTCGATCGAGGCGAGGTCTACGCCGTGATCCTCTTCCAGCATGCCCTTCGCCCACAATGCGGCGCTGGTGATCCAGGTCTGCACGCCGACGCGCCGGCCGTTGAGATCCTTAGGCTCGCGAATGCCGCTTCGTTTGTTGATGTAGATGTAGGAATGGCGGAACATGCGCTTGACGAAAATCGGGATGGCGCTGAAGCCGAGCTTCTTGAACGGCAGGTCGGCGATGTAGGTGCCGGTAAAGAATTCGCAGACATCGAAATGGCCCTGCGCTGCCTGCCGCTGCCGCTCCACATCGTCGTCATTGACGGTAATGGCCAGATCGATGCCTTGGGGCTTGATGTCTCCGTCGATCAAGGCCTGCGCGCGGTCGTAAGGTCCGCAGGTCATGGTCAACGTGAGCGTCATCGGCATCTCCCGCTGGACCGCAGAGCACCGCGGCCCGCCCCACCGGCAACGTTGTTTGCCCTTCGGCGCCGGATCGTACATTAACTCGGATCAATCTGAGCGAAGTTTTCTGGAGAACGCAATGTCCGTTGTCGAGATCGACGTGGCCGCGCACGAACTCCTGGCCGAGGCGGCACGCGCGTGCAGGATTCTCGACATGGAGGGACATGGCGACATGACGCTCGGGCACGTTTCGGTCCGCGCCAGCGGCGGTGCCGGCTTCTGGATGAAGCGCAACCAGATCGGCCTCGGCGAGGTCCTAGGCGCCGACGATTTCGTTATGGTCGACTGGGAGGGCCGGCAGATTGCCGGGAGTGGCGGGCGGCATTCGGAATGGCCGATCCACTCGGAAATCCTTCGCGCGCGGCCGGACGTGAATATGGTCGTTCACTCGCATCCATTCTATGCCAGCGTTTTTTCCGCAGCGGTTGAGCCGCTCGAGCCGTACACGCTCGACGCCGACTATTTCGTCGACCTGCCTCGGCATGAAGATGAGGTCGCCCTCATCACCACCGCCGAAGAGGGGCGAGCGCTGGCGCGCTCACTCGGCAGCCATTTCGCGGTGCTGATGGGCAATCATGGGGTGACCTTCTGCGGTGCCACGATCGAGCAGGCGGTGTGCACCGGCATTTTTCTGGAAAAGGCGTGCAAAGCGCATATCGTCGGCCGCGCCGCGGATCTGCGCACGAAAATGCCGGGCAGCACCGTGCGCGCCAAGCGACACCAGCAGATTATGACGCCGGTTCATTGGCAGCACTGCTGGCGATATTTCTGCCGCAAGCTGGAAGCGTGCAGCCAGGCCGCCGCCGCGCCGGCGATTTTCGGCTAAGACGCGGCCGGATTTGGCGGCGATTAAATGTGCAAGCCGCGACTCACTTCAATCAGCTGACGGCGCATCCAGGAATGGGCCGGTTGCTTGGTCAGCGCGCGATTCCATACCGCGTCGACCTGCACATCGAGGGGAATCGGCGCGGCCAGCACACGGAGCCCCGTGAGATCGAGATGCCGCATCACCCCGCGTAGCATGAACGCGATGAGATCCGTATGAGCAAGGACCGGCGGTGCGGCGAGAAACTGATCCACCGTAATGGCGACGGTGCGCCGGACGCCGTGGCTGGCGAGCAGACGATCGACTTCGCTCGCTCCTTCGTGACGCGGCCGAACCGCAAGGAACTCGGCGGTCTTGAAGTCGGCGAGTCTCAGCGCCCGCCGTGCCAGCGGATGATTGCGGCGCAGCAGGCAATCGTAGCTGTCGCGGAACAACGGTGCGCGATCGAACCGCCGCTGTAAGGTCGGAATAACTCCGATGGCGAAGTCGATTTCGCTCGCTTCGAGTTGCTCGGCGACCTCCGCATTGACTTTTGGACGTAACACCAAGCGCACCCGGGGAGCCACACGCGCCAAATGCTCCGCCAGCGCGGGCAGCATGACGATCGAGGCGTGATCCGAAATTGCCAGCCGGTAGGCCCACGTGGAGCTTGAGGGGTCGAACAGCGATGGTTCGAGAGCGCTTTGGAAGAGCCGCAATGCCTGACGGATCGGCGTCATCAGGCGCAGCGCGAAAGGTGTCGGCTGCATTCCCGCACCGGTGCGGATGAAGAGCTGGTCAGAAAGGAGTTCGCGCAGCCGATTGAGGGCGTTGCTGGTCGCGGATTGCGACATACCAAGGCGCGCGCCGGCGCGCGACACGTTGCGCTCCGTCATGACCGCGTCGAATACAACCAAAAGCTTAAGGTCGATCGCGCCTAAATTCACAGGCATGATAATGCTCTTTGCAATTTCAATTTGCCAAATAATGCCGACAATGAAAAGGTCCCATCAAACGCGGGTCTTCCGCGGTGGCTTCAGCGCCACAAAATTCCTTGGAGGGAGTGCAGGTGCAGCAGGAGGGTTTTCGTGTCGGTGTCGATATCGGCGGCACCTTTACGGATCTCGTCGTACTGGACGAGCGTGCAGGAGAGGTGCGGACGCTCAAAGTTCCCTCGACGCCTCACGATCCGTCCCAAGCCGTGCTCAATGCGGTGCGGCGCGCGCACAGCGAACTTGGCATCGATCTGTCGCGGGTCACCCAATTTACCCATGCGACGACGGTGGCCTGCAATACGATCCTCGAGGCGAGCGGAGCGCGTACGGGCCTCTTGGTGACTGAAGGCTTTCGCGATCTTTTGCAAATACAGCGCCACAAGCGCTTTCGGCTCTTTGATCTCGCCTATAAGAAAATTCCAGCGCTCATTCCCCGTCATCTTACGTTCGGCATTCCCGAGCGGATCGATGCTGCCGGTGGGGTGGTTCAACCGCTCGATGAGGCGGCCGTTGGCGCAGCCGTGCGCGCGCTCGCCGAAGATGGAATAGAGGCGCTCGCCATCTGCTTTTTGTTCTCGTTCCGCAACCCTGCCCACGAGCAGCGCGCCGCTGAAATTGCGCGGGCCATTTTGCCGGATGCCTTCATCACCATTTCGAGCGATGTGCTTCCGCAATATCGAGAGTACGAGCGAACCAGCACGACGGCAGTCAACGGGCTCCTCGGTCCGCGCATTTCCCGCTACCTGCGCAACATGAATGCCTCGCTCGAGGAGAACGAGATCCATGCGCCGCTCCATTTGATGCAATCGAACGGCGGCGTCCTCCACTGGCAGGATGCCGGCCGCATGCCTTGCCGAATCGTTGAATCGGGACCGGCGGCGGGAGTGATTGCGGCGGCGCACTTCGGCGGGATAGCTGGCCGCAAACAACTCATCGCCTTCGACATGGGCGGTACGACCGCCAAGGCCGGCCTCGTGGAGGACGGAAACGTACGCCAGTGCGATGGTCAGGAAGTCGGCGCGGGCATCAACATTTCGCGGGTGCTGCAGGGCGGGGGCTATTACATTGGCGCGCCCACGGTCGATCTCGCCGAGGTCGGAGCTGGCGGCGGCTCCATCGCTTGGCTTGACGATGGCGCGATGCTCAAAGTGGGGCCGCGCAGCGCCGGTGCGGACCCGGGGCCGGTCGCCTACGGTTTGGGCGGCGAAGAAGTCACGGTCACCGACGCCAACCTGCTGTTGGGCCGAATTCCCGCCGATCATTTTCTCGGCGGCGAAATGAAACTCGACGTCGAACACGCCCGCGAGACGCTGGCGCAGAAGATTGCCAAGCCGCTTAGGATTTCGCTCGACGAGGCATGCGCAGCGATCATCGAGGTGGCGACCGCCAGCATGCTCAAAATGCTGCGCATCGTCACAGTCGAAAAGGGCTTGGATCCAGCCGATTTTACCCTTGTGGCATTTGGCGGAAACGGTCCGGTCTTCGGGATTGAACTTGCCGATGAGCTCGGCATGCGGGAGGTAGTCATTCCACCGGCGCCGGGATTGCTCTCCGCGCAAGGATTGCTCGCCGCCGATCTGCGCTATGACTTCCGGCAGACTTACGCTGGCGCCGTCGCATCGACCGATCTAGCTTCAATCGACGAGCGGTTTGCGACGCTCGAGGCGCAGGGGCGCAACGCACTCGGCCGCTACGGCATCGGCCAGGCGTCGATTGCGGTCACGCGCTCGGCCGACATGCGCTACCGCCGTCAGGCTTACGAACTCAACGTGCCGCTGCCGCTGGGGCCGCTGACTGCCGAGAGGTATCAGGCGCTGGTGGAAAATTTTCATCAGACGCACGAGCGGCTCTATGGCCGGCGCGACGCTGTGGGCGCGGTGGAGCTCGTCAATCTGTGTGTAACGATGACCGGCAATGTGCGCCGGCCTGATTATCGCGAACTGCCGGAGGGCAATGCGAAGGCGGACCACGCCCGAAAGAGCGGCCGAAGAGTGTTCTTTGCCAATCGCGGCTGGTTCGACTGCGCTTGTTACGAGCGTTCGCAGTTGCGGGCCGAGGACACTCTCCAGGGGCCGGCCATTATCGAGGCCGCCGACTCCACGACCTTAGTGCCGCCGGATTGGTCGCTGCGCTGCGACCGTATCGGCAATCTGTTCGCGACTCGAAAGGGATAAGGCCATGGACCAGCCGCTTCGCCCGACCCTCGATTCCTATCGTCTGGAAATCCTATCGAATGCGCTGACCGCGCTGACCGAGGAGATCCAGATCACGCTGTTGCGTTCGGCGTATTCGCAAGTCGTCAAAGAGGCCCAGGACGCCTCGTGCGCCATCTTCACTGCCGACGCGCGGATCGTGGCGCAGCCGGTCGTTATTCCGGGTCATCTCGGATCGATGAAGTTCATGCTGGTGGAGGTGCTAAAGGAGATTTCGGCGGAAACGCTCGCACCTGGCGACGTCCTCATCAGCAACGATCCCTACCGCGGCGGTAGCCACCTACCTGACATCGCGCTGTTTCGACCGATCTTCTTTGACGGCCGGCATGTCGGCTTCGCCGGCTGCATCGTTCACTACACGGACGTTGGCGGTATGGTTCCCGGCAGCAATCCGCAGCGGGCAACCGAGCTCTACCAGGAAGGACTGGTGATCCCGCCGAGCAAGCTTTACGAAGCGGGCCGGCCGAACGTCACGTTGCAAGGAATAATCCGCGCCAATGTGCGCGATCCCGATATTTTCTTCGGCGACTTGCGGGCGCAGGAAGCTGCACTGCTCAAAGGGGAGCAGCGGGTTTGTGATTTGGTCCGCCGCTACGGCGCCGATGAAGTCTGCCAGGCGATGGACGGGCTGATCGCGCACACCGCAGCTCAGGCCAAGGCCGCCATACGGGCCATACCGAACGGTGTGTTCGAGTTCGTCGATTTCATGGACCATGACGGTATCGACCTAACGCGTCCGATCCGCGTTCAGGTCCGTATCGAAATTCAGGACGAGAAGCTCAAACTCGATTTCACCGGCACCGAGCAGCAGGTCAAGGGCCCCCTCAACGCGCCGCTGGCAAAAACCTGGACCACAGTCTTCTACTGCCTGCGTTGCATTTTGCCTGACGACATTGCCTTCAACGACGGGCTCACTGGCGTGCTCGACATTTATGTGCCGGAAGGTACGCTGCTTAATCCACGCCATCCGGCACCGGTTAACGCCCGTTCGGTGACGGTGAACCGGATTGCCGACGCGGTGCTCGGCGCACTTGCCAAGGCGGTGCCCGAGAAGGTCGGCGCGCAAGTATGCGGCGTGCCGACCGGCGTATCGTTTGGCGGGATCGATCCGCGGACCAATCGAAGCTTCGTGTTCTACGAGAGCTACGGCGGCGGCATGGGCGGCACCATGCACGGCGACGGCGCCGACGGGCTGAGCACGGGGACCTCCAATGCCATGAATATCCCGGTCGAGGCCATCGAGATCGATTATCCGATCCGCATCGCCCGCTATGAACTGGTGCCTGATTCCGGAGGCAGCGGCCAATATCGCGGCGGTCTTGGGCTGCTGCGCGAATATGAGATGCTGGCCGAAGATGCCAGCATCAATGTCCGTGGCGATCGCACCGTCTATGCTCCCCAAGGCGTTGCCGGCGGGCACGACGGAAGCCGCGCTGCTTACTTTCTGGAAGGTGCGGACGGCGATAAACGCCCGATCCCGAGCAAGTTCAGCGATCGAATCCGGCGCGGGCAGCGTCTGTTGGTGGTTACTGCCGGCGGCGGCGGCTACGGTGATCCACAAGGCCGTGATCGGACGAAGATCCTCGCGGATCTTGCAGAAGGCATGATCACGCCGGACCGGGCGCGGGAGGATTATGGCTTCGACGCTTCGAGTGAAGCACAGCGTCAAAGGAAAACCGCCTGACCAGCTTTGCTGGAACAAAAAAGATGAGGGAGTTAGGTGTCTGTAGCTGAAACGTCACCCAAGGACCGCCTGCGTCTTTCCGCCGACATCGGCGGCACGTTCACCGATATCGCAGGTTTCGACGAGGCCACCGGAGAATTGCGCCTCGGCAAGACGCTGACGACGCCGTCGCGACTCGCCGACGGTATTCAGACCGGCGTGGAGAAAGCCGGGGCACATTTTAATGAAGCCAGTCTGCTCCTGCACGGCACGACAGTCGCGATCAACACCATCCTGGAGCGCAAGGGAGCGCGCTGCGCGCTGCTGATTACCCAGGGCTTTCGCGACATCTACGAGATCGGCCGCATCAATCGGCCGGAAGCCTATAACTTGTTCTTCCAAAAACACGAGCCATTGATCGAGCGTGCATTGCGCTTCGAAATCCGCGAGCGCATGGACGCCCATGGCCGAGTGCTGATCAAGCTCGACGAGGAGCAGGTGAAGCAGGCGGTCGCGGCCGCCAAGGCTGCGGGCGTGCAGGCGATCGCCGTGTTATTTCTGCATTCCTACAAAAATCCGCAGCACGAGAAACGCGCGAAGCAGTTGATCGAGCAGGATCATCCCGAGCTTTACGTCACGGCGTCGCACGAATTGTCGCAAGAGTACCGCGAGTTCGAGCGGACTTCGACTGTGGCGGCAAATGCCTATGTGGGGCCGCGAGTTAAAACCTATCTCGAAGATTTGCGAGCGCGGATTGGCGAAAGGGGCTTCGGTGGCTCGTTTTTGATCGTGCAATCGAACGGCGGTTTGTTCGACGTCGAGGAGGCCAAACGTTCCTGCATTCGCATGCTCGAATCGGGGCCTGCAGCCGGAGTCATCGGGGCGAAGGCGCTGTGCGACAGCATCGGTCTGCGCAACGCCATCGCCTTCGACATGGGCGGCACCACCGCCAAGGCCGGAGTCATTCATCAGGGCCATGTCCTGATGACGGGAGGTTCACTGATCGGCGGCTATGCGACCGGGCTGCCGGTGCAAATCCCCATGATTGACATTCAGGAGGTTGGCACCGGCGGCGGCAGCATCGCCCGGGCGGGTCCGGCTGGAGCCCTTCGCGTCGGTCCCGAAAGTGCCGGCGCGGAGCCGGGTCCGGTCTGTTATGGGCTCGGTGGAATCGAGCCAACCGTGACCGACGCCAATCTCGTCCTCGGCCGCCTTGGCGCCGATCGTTTCCTCGGCGGCGAGATGAAACTGGACCTCGAAGGGGCCAGGGTTGCGCTTGAGCAGAAGATCGCAAAGCCGCTTGGGCTCGATCTCACCCAGGCGGCCGACGGCATCATTCGCGTGGTCACCACGCGCATGTCGCACGTGGTTCGCTGGGTCACCACGGAACGTGGATTGGATGCCGCGGATTTCGCGCTGATCGCTTATGGCGGCGCCGGCCCGCTGCACGCGGTTTCGGTCGCGCGCGAGATCGGCATTGCCAAGGTATTGATCCCCCGCGCGCCCGGACATTTTTCGGCTGTGGGAATGCTGGTCGCCGACCTGCGGCGCGATTTCGTTACGACCTGGTTCAAGCCGCTGGCGTCGGCGGACTTCAAAGAATTGCTGCAGCTCTATGGCGAAATGGAGCGCAACGGCACCGACAGCGTGCGCCAGAGCAAGATCGCTCTGCAAGGCATCGTGCTTACGCGCTACGCAGATATGCGTTACGTCGGCCAGGAACACGCCGTAACCGTCGAATTGCCATTGAGCTTGTTCGAGACAGCGGACCGCGAAGGGATCAAGCGGCGCTTCGATGAGGTGCACGCGCAACGTTATGGCTTCTCGTCTCCTGACGAAAAGGCCGAAATCGTCAGCTTGCGCAGCGCGGTGAGCGGCATCATGCCGAAGCCGCCATTCGAGCGCATCGAACAGGGCGACGCCAAGCCGTCACCACAGGCTGCGGTCGGCGAGCGCCCGGTCTACTTCAAGGAAGCGCTGGACTATGTGCGCACGCCGATTTTCCTGCGCTCCGCGCTGCGGGCAGGAGACGTCATCGCGGGGCCGGCTCTAATCGAGGAGCACGCCTCCACAACTGTCATTCATCCTGGCGATCGGCTCGAAGTCGATGCGTTCGGCAATCTCGGTATCGAGATACGGAGGAGTTGAAAGATGAGCGAAGCGCTCGCGTACCAGGTCGGCACGCAGCCCCGGCGCGAAGTGGATCCGGTCACGACCGAGATCGTCCGCAATTGTCTTATCGCCGCGACCGAGGAGATGAAGACGATCCTGATGCGGACCGCCTACAACATGATCATTTACGAGGCGCTCGATTTCACGGTCGGATTGTTCGACGCCGAAGGAAATACGCTCTCGATCGGCATCGGATTGCCGATGTTCATCCGCGGCATGAGCGAGACCGTAAAGGCCAAGATCCGCCATTACGGGCTCGCCAGGATGAAGCCCGGCGACATTCTGTTGACCAACGACGCCTACATCACCGGCAGTCATCTCAACCACATGACGTTTTCGGTCCCGATCTTTCATGACGGGATCGTTGTGGGCTTCTCCTGCTGCATGGCGCATTGGCCGGATGTTGGCGGCACACTGCATGGCCTGACCACGGATATCTACGCCGAGGGCCTGCAGATGCCGATCGTCAAAGCGTATCGGGAAGGCCAGCCGAACGAGGATGTGTTTGACATCATCCGCATGAACGTGCGCTTGCCGGATCGCGCGATGGGCGACTTGCGGGCGCAAATTGCCGCCGTGCGCGCGGGCGAGCGCCGCTTCCTCGAAATGATCGAAAAGTATGGACGTGATCAGGTCGTTGGCTCGCTCGCGGCCATCATGGATCAAAGCGAAGCGATCGCGCGCGAGCGCGTGCGTGAAATTCCGGACGGTGTCTATGAGGCCGAGTCGTTCATGGACGACGACGGCGTCTCGATCGGCAAGCGCATTCCGATCCGCGTTCGCGTCGAAGTTCGCGGCGAGCGGATGACGGTCGACTTGAGCGACGTCGCCGCGCAGGTCGCGGGATTCTACAATTCCGGATACACGGCCGGCCTGTCGTGCTGTCAGGTCGCGTTCAAATGTCTTACCTCGCCGCTCGATCTGCCCATCAATGACGGACAGTTCCGCGCCATCGACGTGATCCTGCCTCCTGGCAAAGTTGTCAGCGCGGTCCGGCCGTCGGCAATGCGCATGTGGATGCTATTCCCGATGACCGTCATCGACACGATCTTCAAGGCTTTGGCGCCCGCCATACAGAACAAAGTGATTGCCGGTCATCACGCCGATCTGGTCGTTACCCGCGTCAGCGGGCGGCGCCCCGAGGACAACAGTCTCTTTCTGTTCAGCGGCTTGATTGGTGGCGGCTGGGGCGCCAAGCACGACAGCGACGGCCGCTGCGCCACGGTGGCGATCAACGACGGCGATACCCATAACAGCCCGGCTGAACAGATCGAAGCCAAGTTTCCGCTCCTGGTCGAGCGCTATGCTTTGCGCCAGGACTCCGGGGGGGCCGGTGAACATCGGGGCGGCCTCGGCACCGAGCAGATCGTGCAGGCACGCTCGCAGATCCGCTTCCACGCCCAGATCGATCGGGTCAAATGCCGGCCCTGGGGACTCTTTGGCGGCGTGGCGGGTTTCGGCAATGCAGTCGCGATCCATCGCTTCGGCGAAAAGGAGCAGCAGTTCAACAACGGTAAGGCGTTCAATATCGTGCTGGAAGCCGGCGACGCCTACATCAAACGCTCCGGCGGTGGCGGCGGTTTCGGATCGCCGCTTGACCGCGACGCCGCTGTTGTCGCCGACGACGTGATTCAAGGCTACGTGTCGAAGGATGCCGCCGAGAAGAATTACGGCGTGGCCTTTCTGCCTGGGACGACAAATGTCGATCCTTCAGCGACGGCTGCACGGCGCGCTGAAATGCGGGCCAAAGGCCTGCCTGTCGACGATCCGGTGCCCGACGAGCAGGCCGCCAAGCCGCACGGGCATGTCCATCATCATCACGAGCAAGAGGTCATGTCCGACGAGGAACGCCTCGTGATCGCCATGTCGGGGCGGTGTTGCTCATGACTGTCGGCAACTCGGCCCGTATGCGTCTTGCCGCCGGCGAACTCGCGATCGGCGTCGGGGTACGCCTCGCGCGCACCATCGAGATCGGCAAGCTGATGCGCGGCTGCGGATACGATTGGCTGCTCATCGATCTCGAGCACGGCACGATCTCGCTCGACTGCGCTTCGCAAATCTCGATGGCTGCGCTCGATGCCGGCATCGCTCCCATCGTACGTGTTCCGCAGGAACAGTATGCTTTGGCGGCGCGCGCGATTGACGGCGGCGCGCTGGGCATCATCATGCCGCATGTCGATACTGCGGAGCAGGGGAGGCTGATCGTTTCGCATCTGAAATACCCGCCGCTCGGCCATCTCTCTGCCGGCGGTGCCATGCCGCAGAACGACTTTAAGGCAGTGCGCGGCGCCGAAGCCGCTGCAAGCATGAATCAGGCGGTGCTGCTCGCGGTCATGTTGGAGACCCCGACCGCCATCGCCAATGCGGATGCCATTGCGGCAGTGCCGGGCATCGACATCGTGATGATTGGCACCAACGATCTGATGATGGAGATGGGGATCGGCGGTAATCCCGATCACCCTGACGTCAGCAAAGCGTACGAAGGCATGATCGCGGCCTGCAGCCGGCACGGCAAATGGGCCGGCATGGGCGGCGTGCATCGCGACGAGTCGATGGCGCGTTATATCCGTATGGGCGCGCGTTTCATTCTGACAACGAGCGATCTCGCGCTGTTGGTGGCGCAGGCGACGCAGCGTGAGAATGTCATCCGCGGATACCGATGACGCAGTGAACCAAGCCGCGCAGAAGACGCGGCGTGACGGGCGAGGAAATTCATGAGCCAGATAAATGTCGCTGAGGGCGCAGTCCAGACTGACACGAGTGAGCACAGCACCCAGGCAATGCTGATTGCCCGTCTCGAGCGGCTGCCGATGACGAGGCTGCATATCATGGCCCGCCTGATCGTTGGCTGCGCCACCTTTTTCGATGGCTACACCTCGCTCAGCATCGCCTATGCGCTGCCTGTTCTGATCCACCAGTGGAACATCAACACGCACGCCGCAGGCTACGTCATTTCGGTCGGTTATCTGGGGCAGCTATGCGGTGCTTTGTTCTTCGGCTGGCTGGCGGAGCGGAAAGGTCGGCTGCGCGTCACAACGATGACGGTTGCGGTGTATTCGGTGATGAACCTGGTGTGCGTGTTTGCCTGGAGCCCGTTTTCGCTCGGCTTGTTCCGCTTCATCCAGGGAATTGGCGTGGGCGGTGAGGTCCCGGTCGCCGGCACCTACGTCAATGAATTGTCCACGGCACGCGGCCGCGGGCGATTCTTTCTGCTTTACGAGATCGTATTCGGCATTGGTCTTACGGCGGCTGGCATCATGGGCTACCTGCTGGTGCCGGTTTTCGGCTGGCAGGTGATGTTTATCGTCGGAACGATTCCGGTCGTGTTGATCGCGCCGTTGCGCTTGCTGCTGCCGGAATCGCCGCGATGGCTTATCTCGCAAGGCCGACTGGCCGAGGCCGAGGCGATCATCGTCCGGCTCGAAGGTTTGTGCAAAGCTCGCGGTGTTGCACTGCCGCCTCCGGTTCCGATCGCGTGGCGGCCCGCCGTCGCCGGCCAACGTGCCTGGCGCGAATTGTTCAGCCCGCTCTATCGGGGCCGCACCCTGATGCTGTGGGTGCTCTGGCTCAGTTCGTACCTCGTGATTAACGGTATGGTGACCTGGCTGCCGACGCTCTACCGCTCCATTTTCCATCTGCCGTTATCGACCAGCCTCGCCTACGGCTTCACCATGACGGGAATTTCGGTTTGCGTCGGCGTAATCTGCGGATTGAGCATCGATCGCGTCGGCCGCCGCCGCTGGTTTACCATCGCGTTCTTCCTCGGCGTGGTGCCGCTGCTGGTTCTGGCGGCTAGCGGCGCGAAATCGGCGATTCAGGTTCTGGTGTTCGCGACGATGACGTATGCGATCATCCAGACCATCACGCTCAGCCTGTACCTCTATACGGGCGAACTCTATCCCACCCGCATCCGTGCCATCGGCACGGCCTTTGGATCGGCGTGGCTCCGCCTCGGCTCGGCAATCGGCCCCGCTCTTGTCGGGTTAATCGTCAGCTCATATGGCATCGACCTGGTCTTTCTAACTTTTGCCGGTGTGCTCTTTATCGGCGGAGTGGTCTGCTTTTTGTTTTCGCTGGAAAGCAAAGGCCGGATACTCGAAGAGCTGTCCCCCTGAGTCTGTGGCTCTCTTCTATTCGCCAAGTCCGCTTGCCAAGTCCGCTTGTCAGGTCCGCTTGTCAGGTCCGCTCGTCACGTCCGTTGCCCGTGGCTTTGGAGGTGAGGAAACGATGATGGGGCGTCTACGACGATCCCACCGGAAATTATCTGCTCATCTGCAGGGACAGGCCCAGTCGACTGCCGCTATTTGCCAGGGCCGTGAAGGGTGGTGAGTGCAGCGGCTGCGGGGAGCAGGGCCCGCAACGGCGGCAAGAAGTGCTCCTTCAGCGCTTCGACCGCGGCGCCGCGTATCTGCTGTGCGATGTCGAAGCGCTCGTTTTTCAACGAGACGA
>JASHVN010000676.1 GCA_030044555.1 Xanthobacteraceae bacterium
CCGTCGACCTCGAAGGTGCGCATGCAAACGTAGCAGGCGCCGAAGCCGCAGACCATGATCTGCTCCATGGCGACCTGGCCCGGAATGGCGTGCCTCTTGCCGAGCCGCTGCATCAGCTTGAGCAGTCGGTTCGAGCCGCAGGTGAAGAAGGCGTCGGCCTTGTTGTCTGCGATCAAGTCTTCGATAATTTTCTCGACGTTCTCGACGGCGCTCGATCCGTCGGTGTCGAGCACGGTGATCGTCTTGGCGCCGAGTCCTGCGAACAGGTCCCGCGACATCACGACGCCGGGATTGCGCGCGGACAGGATCGCGGTGACACCGACCTTGTTCTCCGCCGCGAGCTGCGACAGCGGCGCCAGCGTGGCGAGCCCGACGCCGCGGCCGAGAACCACGATATTGCGCCAGGCGGGATCGAGGGTGAAGCCGTGACCGAGTGGCCCGGCGATGTTGAAGTCGTCCCCCTCCTTAAGCAGCGCCATGCCGCGGGTGCCGCGTCCCTCGACCTTGTAGAGGAACTCGACGTGGCCCGCGTCCAGGTCGACGCGATAGACACTCATCGGCCGCCGCATCCATACCTCAGCGCCGTCCGGCGACGGGCAGAGCAGGTGGAACATTTGCCCGGCATAGGCCTTGAGCGCGCGCGCGTGCACTTTGAGGATAAGGTGCTTGTATTCGTCGTTCACCCAAGCGTTGGAAACGACCGTGCTGATGAACTCGCCCACCAGCCGCTGCGGATAGGAATCGGCGTCGCCGAAGCGGAGTGCTGAGTTGGTGTAATTTTCGTTCGGATCGGGCGCCATTGATCGATCGACTGGTCTCATGGACAACAGGTTGGGCGACACTCGGGCGGCAGGCCATTCCGCCAAAAGCAATTCCGGGCTCGGCTATGCCGGCGCGCGTTCCGCGCGGCCTATCCAAACCTATAGGGATGGGGAGCCTCTGTGTCAATTTTGGAACAGTGGGAAGTTTGCTGAGCCGGGGATAATTTGGGCCTATTGTGCGCCGTAGAGCAGCGTCAAGTTTATCCGATGATTCTCGTATCCTGACGCGAATTTCGGGCTGTCAGAGTAATGGAAAAGGCGCGAGCGGAAGATGACGGCCCGGTTCTGCCGGTAAGGTACAAGGAGGCTATTCCGTTCGTTATGTTCCAAAAATGTTACAATTGACGCCTGGTCGGCGTGGTAATCCTTGATTTCCCAATCATCCGGTGGCGGCGTGAGGCAGACGCCCAGGCCGCCGCGGCCGGGCTCGAGATTGGCCTCCGTCGGCGTGACCCAGAAATTGACGCTGACCGCGGCATCGTCAGCATGAACATCGACGGCCGATTGTGCCTTGAGCCCTTTGAAGGCCCAGGCTTGGCAAAGGCGATGCGCGCCGAGAATGTCGGGAAACGCGTCGCGGAGATCGTCGGCGATCTGCAGCAGCAGCGGACAGGCGAGGCCGTCTTCCAGATAGGAGGCGACGAAGCCGTCAATGTGGGAAAAGTCGTGCCAGATCGTGCTTTCCAGCAGATACCGGCGCAATGAGTCGAGCGCCTGTGGGGTGAGCAGATCGTCGACGAGGACGGCCCCTTGCGCAGCGAACTGTGCGCTCAGCGCCGGCAGATCGCCGCGCGCCTTGATCGGGCTGCCCGCCACCTCGATCGCCGCGCGCAGATGGATCGGCGTGTTGTAGTCGTCGCCCAATACCTCGATCTGCGCATCGGACAGCGTGATCACCTCGTCCATAAGCTCGTCCGCAATCGCGTTGTAGCTGCGCGCCAGCAGCTCGAAGCGCGCCCGGTCGTGTTTTTGCCGCGAGAGATAAAGAAACTGCTCGGCGTCGTGTTCGAGCTTATGACGCGTGGCTGTTGTCAGCGAGCTGCGCGCGATGGTGGTGCGGTCATCGCCGCGCCGTAGCTCGTAGGTGCGCGCCAGATGATCGAGCGCCCGCCCGCGCTCGCCTTGCGACAGCCAAAGAAAGCCCAACGCGCGATGCGCCTGGTAATGCTGCGGTTCGAGCCTGGCGGCGTGGCCGAAGGCATTGATCGCCTCTTTGATCTCTTCTTGCGTTTCGCCGAGCGTCATCAACGCGACGCCCCGGTTGTAGTGCGCCGAAACGAAGCCTGGGTCGGCCCGCAACGCCGCGTCGAAACACGCGATGGCCGCGCGCTGACGGCCTTGCGCCGCGATGGCGACGCCGAGATTGTGGGTGACCGCCGGATCAGCCGGAAGGAGCGCCAGCGCCGCCCGATAGTCGCTCTCCGCTTGCGCCGGTCGCCCGGCCTGAAAATGCGCCATGGCGCTGGCGGCAAGAGCGCGAAACTCGGCGCGAAATTCGGCGCTACATTCTTGGGACGTCTGCTTCGCCAAAGGCTTCTCCCGGACCCCGCTCCGCGCTCCGATCCTATCGCGGCAGTTTTACCGCCTCCGTGTGCAGAAATTGGAAAAAATTTTGATTTTGGTACACGGCGCGCTACAGTATGGGACATCGCCGCGGCCGTGGCCGACGCCCCAAACTCGGAAGCTGCTGCCGTCCTTTCCGTTCCGTCCGGATGGCCAGAGTGCGTCATCAGGCGCGGTTCTTTCGCGCCGGAGCGTTGGCTCCCCTCCGGCTAGAGGTGTATCGGTTCTGCCATGACGACCGCAAACCAGACCACACGCATCACCATCCGCAAACCGGACGATTGGCATCTGCACGTGCGCGACGGCGAAATGCTCAAGGCCGTCCTGCCCTACACGGCAAAGAATTTCGGCCGCGCCATTTTGATGCCGAACCTTATTCCGCCGGTGCGCACCACGGCCGACTGCATCGCTTACCGGCAGCGGGTGACGGCCGCGATTCCTGCGGGCGCCAAATTCAAGCCTTTGATGACCTGCTACCTGACCGACGATACCGACCCGGACGATGTCGAGCGCGGCTTTCGCGAAGGCGTGTTCACCGGCGTCAAACTTTATCCGGCGAATGCCACCACCAACTCGGCGGCCGGCGTGACCGATTACAAGAAAGTCATGCGCGTGCTGGAGCGCATGGAAAAGATCGACATGCCGTTTCTGATGCACGGCGAGGTGACTGATCCCGATGTCGATGTTTTCGACCGCGAGAAGGTCTTCATCGATCGCTACTTGTCGCAGTGGATCAAGCAATTCCCCAAGCTGCGCTTCATCCTGGAGCATCTGTCGTCCAAGGATGGCGTCGAGTTTGTCAAAAGCGCCGCGCCGCAGGTCGGCGGCACCATTACGCCCTATCACATGGTGCAAACGCGCAACGACACGCTCGGCCACGGCCTGAACCCGTACATGTATGTCATGCCGGTGATCAAAACCGCCAAAGATCGCACGGCCTTGCGCAAGGCCGCGACCTCCGGGGAGGCCTGCTATTTCCTCGGCACTGATTCAGCGCCGCATCCTTTTTCCCGGAAGGTTTCGGTCAATGGCGTGCCCGGTATGTTCAACGCTCCGGTGGCGATCGAGACATACGCCAAGGTCTTCGAGGAAGAGGGCGCGCTCGACAAGCTCGAAGCCTTTGCCTCGATCAACGGGCCGAAGCACTATCGCATGCCGCCCAACGAGGAGACGATTACGTTGGAAAAATCGTCGTGGACCGCGCCCGAGGAGGTCAAGGTCGCCGGCCCCGACGAGCGCGCCATCGTCTATCGCGGCGGCCAGACCATCGAGTGGAAGGTGGTGGCTTGATTTTCCCTCCCCACAAGGCGGAGGGAAACAGGAGCTTTACATGACAGCCTTCTCCGACAAAGCGGTGATGGCCGAGC
>JASHVN010000103.1 GCA_030044555.1 Xanthobacteraceae bacterium
CTCGGGCTTGGCGCGAATATTGAGAAGCGCCATGACGCCGTCGATGAGCTCGGCGGAAATCGGCTCGCTCTGCTGCGCCGTGCGGCTGGTCAGCCGCTCGACGATTTCCTCCGCCGTTCGTCCGCCGACATGACGCACGTCGGCGAGCGCGAACACCTCCCGGATCAGCCGCTCGGCTTGGCCGGGCTCGACCGCGGCAAGAAGCGCGGCCAGCGCTCCGAACTCGTTTGTGGTTTCGGCTGTCTCCGGCGCGGCAACGGCGCTGGGGCGCGGGACTTTCTGATTGCGCAGCGCGAGCCGGCGGATGCGCGTCCGCGACCGCTCGCTGATCGGCAGATTATCGATGAAGGCGTTGCGGATATCGACGTCGCCGATTTCGACCGCCGTTTCCGTAAGACCCGTGGCGTCGAGGCAATCGAGTGCCGCAGCGAGAATTTCCGCGTCCGCCGCTTCCCGCGATGACGCGCCGATAAACTCGGCGCCGGCCTGATAGAATTGGCGGTAACGGCTCTCGCTGGTGGATTCATAGGTAAACGCCGGGCCGAAATAAGAAAGCCGCGCTTCCTGCTCCGCCCCCTTCGGGTTAGCCGCCTGGAGCTGCCGCAGATAGGCGCGGCAAACCGGAATCGTCAGTTCCGGCCGCAGGCACACTTCGCGGCCGCCCGGGTCGGGAAAGATGTACATCTGCCGCCGGACGTCCTCGCCCGACCGGTTCAGGAACGGCAACGCCGATTCAAGGATCGGCGGATCGATCGCCGCGTAGGCATAGCGCCGCAACGCCGCCTCGATGGCGTCGCGCGCCGTCTGCAAAGCGACGGCGTCGTCCCCGGCATAGTCGCGCGTGCCGGAAATATGGGGTTGTGGCGCCTGCATAATTGACCCGTGGGCAGTCCCCGGCTCGCATGCGCGGGCCGGGGCTGCTGGCGCCTGCATATACCTGATATTGCCGATGAAGCCAGCGCCGCCGGCAGGCCGGGGCCCACTTTTCGCCGCCAGGATTAAGGGCTTGCGACAAGGCGCCCTGAGGTCCGCTGTGGCGTTGTTCCTAGCGCACCTTAATGCCGGCGGCGGATGGGCGTACAAACTGGACGGTCTGGACGATGAGCATGTCCCGCGATCTCGCACGAACCGCCCTGCTGTGCCTGGTTGGCGGCTCGGCCGACGGCATCTCCTACATACGCTACGGCACGTTCGTGGGGGCGATGAGCGGCAACACCATCCTGCTCGGCGTCGATCTCGCGCAATGGCAGATCGAGCGCGCGCTTTATCATTTCGCCATTGTGGCCGTTTTTCTGAGTGCGGCGATTCTCAGCCGCGTGGTGATCGTTTCGCGAATCCCCGTCATCGTTCCGCTTGCCGTTACGGCGGTGATGTTGGGGGCCTCAGGCCTGATCGCGGGGCAATGGAGCGCCTTGCTCAGCGCGGCGGCGCTCGGATTGCAAAATGCGGCCGTGCGCCAAATCGCCGGCGTTTCGATCAATACGGTCTTCATCACCGGAGACCTGATGCAGTTGGCCACTGCGCTGCCTGGAGCCGCGGTTCCGCGGCAGCGTCGCGAAATAACCGTACTGGCCACGGCCTGGCTCGCCTACGCGGCGGGAGCTGTTCTCGGCGGTGTCGCGCTGCACGTGATCCCTTATCCGATGATCGTTCCCGCCGCGCTGGCCTTGGTTGCCGCGGGTGTCGAAGGCTACGTGCAGCGCCACGCCGCGGCACCGGCGCGATAGTGCTCATACGTCGCGCTGAGCACGGCAATTTATTCCGCGGCCTGCAGGATGCGTGGCGACGATTGAGCGAGTTCGGCAATGTCAGCAATGAAGGTGTCCACATCGCGCAGCACCGGCGCGAGCAAGTGCAGGAACGGCGCCAGCGCCGCGACGGTGAAAAAATGCCCGATGCGCGGATAGACCCGCACCGTCGCATCATTGCCCGCTTGGCGCAGCCGCGCCGCGAACCGGGTCGAATTGCCGGGCTCCACCAGCGGGTCCTTGCCGCCGGTCAGCAGCAATGCCGGCGGCGCGCCGGGCGCGACATGAAAGATCGGCTGGGTCTCGGGCCGGTCGATACCGCCAAAAATCGCCGCGAGCGAGGCGTTGCGCAGCGGCATGAAATCGTACGGCCCGGAAATGCCGATCAAGCCACAGATGTCGCGGCGCGGCGACAACGCGACCTGCTGCAGCCAGTGCGCGTCGGTCGCCAGCATCGCGGCGATGTGGGCGCCGGCCGAATGGCCCATCAGAAAAATTCGCTCGGGATCGCCGCCGAAGCGCGCGACATTGTCCTTGACCCAGCGCACGGCGAGCGCCGCGTCTTCGATGAATTCCGGATAACGGACCTCGGGGTAGATGCGATAATCCGGCACGACCGCCACATAGCCGCGCCGCGCCAAGGCTTTGCCGACATAGCGGTACATCTGCTTGTTGCCGCTGCGCCAGGCGCCGCCATAGAAGAAGACGACCACCAGCGCCGCGGCGGCATCGCACGGCCGGCAGACGTCCAGCGTATGCCGCGCCCGCCCGGCATAGGCGATGGAACATTCAAGTCTGACGGCTTGCGGCATCCCATCCGCAATATGCGATTTATTCGGCCGAAATGAAGGCAGGCCCGGATGTTCGATCGTGCAAAAATCTTATCGGTCGGAACATTTTTTCAAAAGTAG
>JASHVN010000104.1 GCA_030044555.1 Xanthobacteraceae bacterium
GTCTCCCACAACCGCAGCAGATATTCGAAATCGCGTTTGATCTCGGTCTTGGTGCGGCTTGCGCCTGCCGTGCGCAGGATCACGCCCATGCCTTCCGGCACTTCCAGCTCCTGGGCGATTTCCTTGAGCCGTCCGCGATCCTCGGCGTTGGTGATCTTGCGGGAAATGCCGCCGCCGCGCGCGGTATTCGGCATCAATACCGAATAGCGGCCGGCGAGCGACAGGTAGGTGGTGAGCGCCGCACCCTTGGTGCCGCGTTCCTCCTTGACCACCTGCACCAGCATCACCTGCCGGCGCTTGATGACTTCTTGAATCTTGTACTGGCGGCGATAGCGCGGGGCGCGGTCGGGAACTTCCTCAAGCGCATCGGCGCCGCCGACCGATTCGACGACCTCCTCGCCGTTCTCCTCGCCATCCTCGGCGCCGTCACCATCCTCGGTGCTTTCGCGAGCGACGCTGGGCTCACCGCCTTCAGCCGCGGCATCCTCGGCCGCCACATCCGTCTCGGCATCGAACGGCGCCGTCTCGGGCGCGGCGGTTTCCGGCTCCGGCGTCTCGGAATGAGCGGTCTCGTCTTCCGGCATCGCCTCCATGGTGGCTTCAGCGGCTGCGGGGTAGGGCTCGCCCGGATCCGCTTCGCTTGGCGCTGTCTCTACGGGGAGCGGCGGCTCGGAAGCTTCCGAGTCTGGATGAAACGGCGCCTCGTCGGCGGACGCCGAGAAGCCGGGCTCACTCTCTCTTTCGGCCGCATTGTTCTCGATGGGCTCGAATGAGTCGCCAGGAACCGGCGTCGGCTCGCCCTCGACCGGCTCGCTCGCGGAGGGCTCCGCAACTTCGCCGTGGACGACTTCATCGCGATCGTGCCGGCGCGACGCAGAGTGCCTGTCGTGGTGCCTGTCGTGCCGGCGGTGCCGGTGTGAACGGCGCTCGATCTCATCTTCGGCGGCGCGTGCCGCCTGCTGCTCCTCGTCGATCAGCGCCTGCCGATCGGCGACCGGGATTTGATAATAGTCGGGATGGATTTCGGAAAACGCCAGGAAGCCGTGGCGATTGCCGCCGTAATCGACAAAGGCAGCCTGCAGCGACGGCTCGACGCGCGTCACTTTGGCCAGATAGATGTTGCCTCTTAGCTGTTTGCGGTGCGCGGACTCGAAATCGAATTCCTCGACGCGATTGCCGCGCAGGACCACCACCCGGGTTTCTTCCGGGTGGGTCGCGTCGATAAGCATTTTGTTGGCCATTGGTAATTCTCACGCGGGCCGCAATGGCGTCGCTTCCCCGCCGCATCGGCGGTGGCGGACGCTGTCGAGCCCGATTGTCGGTGAATGAAAACGGGTCGGAACTTGCGAATGTGCGACGCCGGATTGACCGACGCGTGGGCGAGCATCGCGTGGATGCTGCTGCTTCTCGTCGATGCAATTTTCGGCAGTGCCTTGAACATAAACTCCAAACCCGCATGGTGGAGCGGCAGCGCCTGGCGCGGCCGCGTCTTCTCTCGTTCGCCTACGGCATCGGCGCGATTCGCTGCCGGCAGCGGCGAGGCTGCTGGCACCTGATCACGCGCGAGGTTCCGGTCGTCCTCTTCCCTTTAAGGGTATCGGCGTCGCTCTGTTTCGGGTCCCTGGCGCCGGATCCTTAAGGACCCATCGCGCCGGAGGAGTTTCAAAAGCGGCGTCCGCCTCGCTCCCGTCATCATCGCCAGGGAGACAGTCTTGGCGCAGGGAGACAGTTTTGGCGGACGTGCCGGATGCCCTACCGCAACGCAACCGGAACCTATCACCGTAAGCCCCTTCTTCATAAGGCTCTCGGCAGGGAATTGGCAAGCCGCCTTGTGGAGTTAGACCAAAAGGGGGCGGATCGGCCTTGCCTTGGGGGGCGCTTATTCTGGTATTTAAGTTCCGGTTAACCACGCGTCCATAAGGGATTAGGCGGACTTAGAGGGGGATGGAGCCGATGGCTGTCCGGGCAGCGGGCGGGGTGTTTCTGGCTGTTCTCCTCGCCGGTTTTCTGGCGGCGGCGGGCCGGTCCGCGGCGGCGCCGGCGGCCGACTCATACCCGGTGGCGACCGATGTACGGCTCGGCGGCGATCAGACCGACACCCGATTCGTCATGGATCTGAGCGGCAAAATCGACCTCCACGCCTTCACCCTGGCCGATCCGTATCGTGTCGTCGTCGATATTCCCCAAGTCGTCTTTCGCCTGCCGCCGAGGGCCGGCGAGACCGGGCGCGGACTGATCAAGGCCTTCCGCTTCGGTCTGATGATGGAGGGCGGTTCGCGCATCGTGCTGGATGTGGCGAGACCGGTCCGCGTCGCCAAAGCCTTTGTCGTGGACGCAGCCGACGGCGACCCGGCGCGGCTCGTGCTCGATCTCGTCCCCACCGACCGGCAAAGCTTTTTGCGCAACATGGCGCTTGAGGAGAAAGCCCTGACGTCAAGCACGCCGGCGTCGACGCCGGGTCTGGTTGAGCCGCGCGCCGATAACGGCGATACGCGGCCGCTCGTGGTGCTTGATCCCGGCCATGGCGGCATCGATACCGGTGCACGGGCGCCGACCGGGCAGATGGAAAAGGACATCGTGCTCGACTTTGCCAAACGCCTGCGCGCGCGTTTGGAAAAATCCGGCCAGTACCGCGTGCTGATGACCCGCACCGACGACACTTATGTACCGCTCGACGAACGCGTGCGCATTGGGCGCAATGCCGGCGCTTCGCTGTTCGTATCCATCCACGCCGATTCATTGCCCCGCAACGAGGGTGATGCCCAGGGAGCGACGGTGTACACGCTGTCGAATAAAGCTTCGGACGCGCAGGCGGCGCTGCTCGCCGACAAGGAAAACCGCTCCGATGTCGTCGCCGGCGTCGATCTGAAGGCCGAGCCCGACGATGTTGCCGGAATCCTCATCGATCTTGCCCAACGCGAGACCAAGACGTTCTCGGTGCAATTTGCCCACGATGTCGTCGGCGACTTGCGGGGAATAACGCGGCTGCACAAGGATCCGATCAAGTCCGCCGGCTTTCGGGTGTTGACCGCACCCGACGTCCCCTCGGTCCTGGTCGAACTCGGCTACGTGTCGGATAAAGAGGACTTGAAGTCCCTGATGTCCGACGCCTGGCGCGACCGCACCGCTGATTCGATCGCCAAAGCCATCGATACGTACTTTTCCACCCATGTGGCCGGCGCGCATACCGACGCAAAGTAAGGCCTTAACCTGTGCCGAAAAGGCCTCAGTTTGAACAAAAAACCGCGCGACGACTGCCGATGCACAAGGGGCTCCCTGGCGGTTTTATGCCAATTCGGTCAAGCTGGGTGTTCGGGCAGCCAAGCGTGAAGCAGCCAGGCGCGATTGCAGTCCGCAAGCGGGCGAGACGCTCTCAATGAGACTTTTGTTGCGTTTCCTGGGCTTTCTGTTTGCGGCCGGCACGACGGTGTTTCTGGTCGGCGTCGGCGGCGTCGCCGTGCTGTTGTGGCACTATTCGCAAGACCTGCCGGACTACTCCCAGCTGCAGAACTACGAGCCGCCGGTCATGACGCGCGTGCACGCCGCGGACGGCTCATTGCTTGCGGAATATGCCACCCAGCGGCGGCTCTATCTGCCGATTCAGGCGGTGCCGAACCTCATCAAGAACGCCTTCATCGCCGCCGAGGACAAGAACTTCTACGAACACCCCGGCATCGATGTGTACGGCATCGCCCGCGCGGCCATGTCCTATGTGCAGAATTACGGCCGGGGCCGCCATCCGCAGGGCGCCTCGACCATCACCCAGCAGGTGGCCAAGAACTTCCTGCTCGGCAATCAGGTCACCTTCGACCGCAAGATCAAGGAAATGCTGCTGGCGCTCAAGATCGAGCGCGCCTATTCGAAGGACAAGATCCTCGAACTCTATCTCAATGAAATCTATCTCGGCTTCGGCGCTTACGGCGTGGCCGCCGCCTCACTGCTTTACTTCGACAAATCGGTGCACGAGCTGACCATCGCGGAAGCAGCCTATCTGGCCGGACTGCCCAAGGGACCGAATAATTACAACCCGTTCCGCCACCACGACGAGGCGGTGGCGCGGCGCAATTACGTCATCGAGCGCATGGTGGAGGACGGCTTCATCACCGCCGCCCAGGGTGCGGCGGCCGAAAAGGAGCCGCTCGTTTTGAACATGCGGCCGCCCGACATCCACGAATACCAGGCCGAATATTTCACCGAGGAAGTGCGCCGTTACGTGGTCGACCATTACGGCGAGAAGAAGCTGTACGAAGGCGGGCTATCGGTGCGCGCCACGCTCGATACCAAGCTGCAGGTTCTGGCGCGCAAGACCATGGTCGACGGGCTCGTCAGATTCGACGAGAGCCG
>JASHVN010000677.1 GCA_030044555.1 Xanthobacteraceae bacterium
TCATTTGCAGAAGTGATATCGGCGCCGGAGCCGCGGCTCGCAGAGGTCGACGGCATCGGCGAGGCCAGCATCACCGAGCTGAAGATCGTGCAGGCTGCCGCCAGCCGGCTCTTACGCGGCCAAGTCAAAAAGCGGCCGGCGCTGTCATCCTGGTCAGCGGTGCTCGACTATTGCCGCAGTGCACAGGCTTTCGCCGATCGCGAACAATTCCGCGTGCTTTTTCTCGACAAACGCAACCAGCTCATTGCCGACGAAGTGCAGCAGGTCGGCACCGTCGACCACACGCCGGTCTATCCGCGCGAGGTGGTCAAGCGCGCGCTCGAACTTTCTGCCACCGCGGTCATTCTCGTTCACAATCATCCTTCCGGCGACCCGACGCCATCGCACGCCGACATCCAAATGACGCAGCAGATCATCGCGGTGGCTGGCCCGCTGGGCATTTCGGTGCACGATCACATCATCGTCGGCAAGGACGGGCATGCGAGCTTCAAGGGACTGAAACTTATATGAGTAACGATGTCCGCATTTGCTTGTTCCGTTGAGCCCAGCACCCAGAAGATGCTAGCAGTGGCTGATTAGAAGGCGGCCGCCCGCTGGACAACGCGGAATGCGCCTTTCTGCCCGACTAGCTTTCAAATAGCCGATGCTCGCGCCACGCCTTCAGCGGGTGTGGAAGGCGGCGGTGAATTCTTCCGAGGCGATCAGCGCCAGGGAACGGCGCAAGGCGACTGATTCTTCGGCACCGAACGCGACCTCGAAACGGGCTTGCGCCTCTTGCCACAGACTCGTCGACTCTTCGAGTCTAGCTATTCCGCGTTTCGTCAGCGTGACCCGGCGGCTGCGCTTGTCCGCCCTATCGACCAGAATAGTTACGAGTCCGTCCCGTTCGAGCGGCTTTAGATTGTGGCCGAGCGCCGAGAGGTCGAGCACCAGCGCTGCTGCCAGATCGCTCATCGTCGGCGCATTTTCCCGCTCGATCTGGGCGAGGATCGAGCGCTGTGTCGAGCGCAGGCCGCATGGTGCCAGGACGACATCGTAGAGCTGGGAAACCCGGCGGGTCGCCTTACGCAACGCGGTCCCGTTGCAGGGGCCCGGCGCGGGCCGCGATAACTTGCCTTCCGCTGCCGCGACCGGATCGCGTCCGGCCGCGCCCATGCCTTTGGCACCCCTCGGCATCGCCTGCTTCCTTTCCGACAGTGATCTCCTTGACAAATAGAGGCATATGCATCTATTTGCAATAGTGGTATATGCCTCTATTGAGGAGAAGACGATGCTTATCCTTGTCGTCGGAGCCGACGCGACCGGCGGATCTTTTGGCGGCCGGCTGGCCGAGGCCGTCCGCGACGGGACGTTTCTGTGAGTGCATCACCTATGTCGCACAGGGACCAGGACCCGACGCGCGGGCTCCATGGCCTTCTCGTGCTCCTCTGCGTCTCCGTTCCCGCTTTCATGATCAATCTGGATTCGAACATCGTTGCCGTGTCGCTGCCGTCGATCGGGCGTGCGCTCAAGGCAGATTTCTCGGATATTGAATGGGTTGTCGGCGCCTATACGCTGGCCTTTGCGTCGGTGCTGATGCCGGCGGGCGCACTCGCCGACAGCTACGGCCGCAGGCGGGCGCTCCTTATCGGGCTGGTGATTTTCTCCGTCTCCTCGTTCGCCTGCGGTGTCGCGCCGACGATCGTGTGGCTCAACGTTGCACGCACGCTGGAGGGGTTCGGTGCGGCCATGCAGTTGAGTGCCAGCTTGGCGGTGCTGTCCCACGAGTTTCGCGGGCCGGCCCGCACCCGCGCCTTCGCGTTCTGGGGTTCGGTAATCGGCGTTGCCGTCGCGGCAGGGCCGATCATCGGCGGGGTCGTCACCCAGTCTCTCGGCTGGCGGTGGGCTTTTGAAGTCAATGTTCCGATTGGCGCGGCGATGATCGCTCTCACCTCGTGCGTACTCGAAGAGTCGCGGGACCCAGACGCGACACGAATCGATGTTCCGGGCGTGCTATCCTTCGCAGCGTTCCTATTCCTGACGACGCTCGCGCTGATCTCCGGTAACCGCGTTGGCTGGGGCAGCGGCCGCGTCCTTCTCGAATTCGCCGCCGCCGGTGCGCTGCTGGTCGTCTTCCTTGTTGCCGAATGGGTCCAGAAGCGACCGATGCTCGACCTCGCTTTCCTCCAGCGACCAACATTCGTCGGCGCCAATATAGGCTCGATCGCCTATGCTGCGGCGTTGCTGACGATGCTGACCTATCTTCCGGTCTATTTTCAGGGCGGGCTGCATTTCGGCCCGTTGGATGCCGGTCTCTTGATGCTGCCAATGACAATCCCGTTCTTTCTGGTACCCCGCGTGGCCGCGACGTATCTCAATGAGCGCCTCTCCGGTCGAGTGCTGTTAACCGTCAGTCTGGCGCTCGCCGGTACGGGACTCCTGTGGATGGCCCTCGAGGCCTCGCGCTTCGAGTATTCCGCCATGTTCGGCGGCATGCTACTCGCCGGCATCGGCGCTGGCCTCCTCAACAGCGAGTCAGCGAAGGTCGCCATGACGGTCATTCCGCCGGAGCGCGCCGGCATGGCATCGGGCAGCGTCGCGACGCTGCGTTTTGCCGGTATCGTCATCGGCTTCGCGGCGCTGGGCTCCATCCTGTTCGACCGGATATCGGCGCGTGTTGCGATGGGGCTTCCGGCAGAGCCGGCCTCCGACCAACTCGCCCTCGTTCGCCACATCGCCGCCGGTAACCTGCCCGGAATGTCCAGCGCGGATCCGCAGACAGCGCTGCACGCGCTGGCGCTTGGGAGCTTCGGCAGCGGCTATGAGGCTATCCTGATCGCTGCCGCGGCGCTGGCGGGACTGGCAGCTCTCCTAAGCTGGATTCTCGTCCGGGTGGCGGATACGGCGCCGACTTCTCACTCGACGATGGGGTAACAATGCAAAGCCCGGTAACGGAGGGAAAAACGCATTCGCAATCGTCCCTTCGGAGCGGAGCGGGTCAAAGATAGCCTCGATTTCGTGCGGATCTTCCGCTCCGGCGGCCCTGGCGAAACTCGAAAGGCGTATCAACGGAAAGAACCACACAGGCATGATCCCGAAAAATGGAAACCGGGTTTCGGAAAAGATCATGCTCAAAGGAAAAATCTAGGCCTTGATCCGATTCAATGTTCAGCAAGGATCGCGCTCTTTCACTGCTCCGCCTCATGCGCGACGTCACCGCGAGCGACTTTAGCGCCGTAGCGACGCAGGTCTGAGTTTAATTCTTCTTTGGCACTGACCTCGAACGCCGTTGTTGGGCCGCAACCAGCGTCGCACGTCTCCCCGAAGCTGACGCTTCTGCCCCCTTCGCCAGCAGCAATGCAGCCTCGATACCGCCTTCCAGAATGTTCTCGGCCAGCGCCTCATCGGTTACGGCACGCGCGATCTGAAGAGTTCCGACCATCAGACCGAAGATGGTCATCGCGCGTCGCTTCGACGAAGCCGCCCCAGGATCCGGCAGACATGCTGCGAGCGCCGAAATAAAGCGCAGTAGCCCATCCTCGTATGCCTTTCGCGTCGGCTTTGATTGCCTGGCAACCTCCGGCAACAGGGCGGCTGAGGGACAGCCCTCTTGGCTCCCTTCAAGGTGGGATTTGTTCAAGTACCACCGGATCGCATCTTCGATACTACGACCAACGCCTGAATCTTGCTCCAACAAGGCGCTCCGATCCGCCATCGTTTTTGTGAGCGTCTCCCGGAGAAGAGACTCTTTGGATTCAAAGTGTGGATAGAAGGCGCCATTGGTCAAGCCGGCCTCGCCCATGATTCCAGCTAGGCCAGACGCTGCAGCCCCATCCTTGCGGAAGCGCCTTGAAGCGACGTCGAGAATATGATTTCGCGTCTTCTCCTTGTGACCCTTCTCAAAACGCATCGTTCCTATCCATCATCATCTGCCGTCGCGGTCAGCCCCACGCGCATGAAACTGATCAAGGGGCAAGTCCGCGAACGACAAGTCCACGGACGACAACTGCCCGCTCGCCAAACTGGCGACCCTCGGTGCTATCTCATCACCCACAAAAAGAGCCGACAAGGCTCTCCACCGATCGCCCGCTGAGACAACGAGATATTGATGTCCGTTGCCAGCAATTTCTCAAGCCGCAGCTTCCTCGAGCTTCGACTGCAAATTGCTATCAAGCTGGCGTGCGACTCGATCGACTTCCTCGTCGCCAAACTGGCCAAAAACCGAGGCAGGGCGATCATATTCAAAGGCAACGCCGCCCTCGCTGTCCTCGCGCAGAAGCACGCGAATAGGGGCATAGAGGCCGGCAGAGAGCTGATGCCGGGTCATTTTTGACGCCGTCAGCGGATTGCCGATGTCGTATTGCACCGCCCGCCGCCGAAGACCTGCGATGGCCAGCAATGCGCCGTGATTACGGAGGCCGAAGATCATGATGGGTGGAGAAGCCTCCAACTCGCGCAAGGCGCGCTCGGCCTCGCCGTACCGCAGGAGCGTGAAGATTCCATCGTCGATTCGCGGCAGCAGGCTCTCTAGTTTTGTCTTGACGGCATCGAACGATTTACTGGAACGGATCGTGACGTGTTCGACGGAAATCGTCTGCTTGCTGTAACCTTGGCTTGTCATTCGAGTAACCCTTTCAAAGTTGGCGGTGTGATGGAAGGTCGGCATCGGTCCAGCCGGCTGCCGGCGGAACTACGGCCCCTCTTCAGGCGGGTGACGAGAGCACACCAATCGTCGCCTCCACGCGACGTGCAAGGTCGAGGAGCCGTCTGTCTCGCCCGTGCTCGCCATCGATCTCAAGCCCCATCGGTAACCCGTCGCCAGAGAGCCCCATGGGAATGCTGATACCTGGCAAACCCGCTCCGCTCGCGGGAACCGTCTGTTTCGCCAGAATCAGGTAGCTGACTTCCTGATCAGCGATCGTGAATTTCGACTGACGCTCAATCAAAGGCGCGGTGCAGGGGGTCGTCGGAAAGAGAAGTGCCTCAGCCCCGGTGTTCCTAAATGCATCGTTGAATCTGTGCTGAACTTCAGCGCGATGGACGGAAAGGGTCGCCTCATAGACCTCCGAAGAAACATGCCCGGGGCCATTTGGTAAGACCCGCTGCGCCCACAACTCCTTTAGATCAGGCTTTAGCCCACTGTAGATTTCGTCGAACGACGTCGGAACACCATGACTGCGGAGGAATTGCGAGATCGCCTTCATTGTCTCATGAAAAAATATGTTCCACGTTGACGTTGCGGCGATCGAGGAGAAATCCTCTCCAAGATCCACCTCCACAATTACAGCACCAGCCTCGCGCAGCCGTCGGACTACATCTTTGAAATGCATCTCAATCCCGGGGGCGACCAGATCAAGATACTGCCGGGGCGCATAGGCAAACCGCACTCCCCTCAGGTCAAACTGATTCCGAGGCGCGCTCTCTCCTTCTTCCGTGACGATATGGTCTATCAGTGCACAGTCCTCGACGCTGCGCGCAAACACGCCGGTCGTATCGAGCGTGTGAGAAATGGGAGCGACCCCGTTGCGAGGCCATCGCCCCGTCGTTGGCTTGAATCCCACGACGCCGCAGAGCGATGCGGGGACCCGGATTGAGCCGACCGTGTCTCCCCCCAGGGATGCCGGCACAATGCGAGCCGCAACAGCTGCACTCGACCCGCTTGAGGAACCCCCCGATACATGGGCCTGGTTGTGCGGGTTCTTCACCTGTCCGTAGTGGGCATTGTTGCCGGTCAAACCGTAGGACATTTCGACGAGGTTGTTTTTGCCGAAGACGATACCGCCCGCGTTTTTGATCGAATTGACGGCGTCTGCGTCTTCTTCCGGCACAAAGTGGCCCAAGGTTTCGAGCCCGAATGTGGTGCGCAATCCCCGGGTCAGGTAGCTGTCCTTGATTGCCAGAGGCACACCGAGAAGGGGGGCGGTCGAGCCGGCGACGCGGCTCTTGTCTGCGTCCCTGGCGGCAGCCAGCACGGCCGTTTCATCTATCGTGATGAAGGCGTTCAGATCGGAGCATATTTGGGCGCGCTGGAGCAGCGCCGAAGCGTAAGATTCTGAAGAAACATCTCCGTTGCGGATGGCTGCAGCAGCCGCGGCGACACCAAGCTCTGCCAACTTGGCTGCGGTCGCTGGCGCTCTACTAACGGTGGGGACTGCCCTGTTTTGCATGAGAACCTCGCTTGATGGCCGGACGGTCGACATCAAATTGAGCCCACGGACGCAGCCTCATCGAGCGGCAGCGCCTCATTAATTACGATCATAATACTAAATTATGATCGTAAGTCAATGGGCGATAGCGACCAGAGGCCGCGGTGCGGCGGCTGAAGCTCGATTTCATCCCGCTGTTCGTCGAGGACTACTATCTGCTCGGCAAAGCGCGACGCATTCGAGCGCCCACGTCGAAGCCATCCTCGTGAGCCTCAAGTCCGAAGAATTCGCCGTCCACGTCGGCAAGGACGGGCATGCGAGCTTCAAGGGACTGAAACTGATTTAGACACATCCGCGTTATGGCAAGAGCGCGGGCTTGGCTCTGCAGGGATCTCTGCATAATTCCCGGCCATGGGTTTTCGGAACCTGCTTGCTGCAATAGGTTTGCTCCTTGCACTCGGTGTTGCTCCCGCCGCACATGCCGAGAAGACGATTTACTTGACGTTCGACATGGATATGGACGAGGCGATGTACCGCAAGGCCATCCAGGCCGGCGAACAATGGTACAACCCGGCGGTGTTCACGTATCTGCAGGAGAACAAGATACCGGCGACTTTCTTCGTCTCCGGCCTGTTTGCAATCGCGTACCCGGATCTCATGAAGAGCCTGGCTTCGAGTAACGAATTCTCATTCCAAAACCATAGCTATGACGAAGCCTCTTTCACGCCGCACTGCTATCGGCTGCGCACGCTCGGCACCATCGCGCAGAAGATCACGCAAATACAAAGGACAGAGAATTTAATCAAAGGCTCCACGGGGCAGACCGCGACCTACTTTCGATTTCCCGGCATCTGCACGAACGCCCGGCAAAACGCGCTGGTCAAAAGCCTCGGTTATACAATCAATGACGGCACCGTCATTTCCGGCGATCCGTTCAATGCGAACACCGCGTCCATCGTCAAAGCCGTGCTTGCCCATGCTAAAAATGGCGCCACGATCATCATGCACGTCGGCGGTCCAAATGCGCCGAAAAGTCTGGCAGCGCTGCAGCAGATCGTGCCCCGGCTGAAAGCCGAAGGATATCAGTTCGCGAAACTCGAAGAGGCAAGATCCGGCGGCTAGCATGATCCCGAAAAGTGGAAACCGGTTTTCGGATAAGATCATGCTCAAAGGAAAATCCAGCGCTACCCTCGTCCCGCCGCCTTGCCGAGGATCGCTTTCGCATCGTCGGGAGAGGCGTCGGCAGCCCAGGCGACATAGCGGTCCGGGCGCACGAGGATAAGTTTCGCCTCATAGGCCGCGCGGCCGTCGGCGTAGCTGTCGCGCACGATCTTCAACGGAACGCCCAATGCCTTCGCGGCTTCGGCGAACGCCGCAGCGGTACGATCTTCCGCATCGAAAGCGAGCAGCGTGAAATAGGGGCCCAGTTCCTCGAACACGTTGCGGCCGGAACTTAAGAGCTGCGGCGGCAGGTGGTGCCCGGCACGGGCTTTGAACGTGTGCGAACCGCGAGCGCTTGATGCGGCGCCCGGCGGTCCATACACGATCGGCGAGCCTTCATAGTGCGGCTCGTAAGTCAAAACGCGCGGCGCGGCGGTGCCTTGATGGTCCTGCCAGGCGCGCTCGAATTCGGCCTTGTCCTTCTGCGGGCTGTAACGGTCGAGAAACACCGCGTCTTTCTGGATGCCGGCCTCGATGAAATCGCGTCCGGTCTCCAAAAAGATCGGCTGCCGCTCTTTGCTGTAGCTGCCGAGCAGCGCGTCGCTGCCCCAGCCTTGCAGTTTCGCGGCGAGCTTCCAGCCTAGATTGGCGACGTCGTCGAGACCGTTGTTGAGGCCATAGCCGCCGTAGGGCGGGTGCGAGTGCGCGGCGTCGCCGGCGATGAAAACGCGCCCGGCCTGATATTTCTCCGCAACCTCGATGCGCAGATCCCAGAAGCCGACGTAATCGAAGTCGCAGGCGAAGGAAAAGCCGGCGACGTGCTGCAGCAGGCCGTGGAAGTCGTAATTGTCCCGCGTCGTGCTTGCCGGCACCGGCGAGTGAAAGAACCAGCTTTCGCCGACATCGACGCGGCCGAAGAATTGCCAATAGCCTTTGAGGTCCGGGTGCAGCACGCGGTAAGTCGAGCGCGGCGGAAAGCGCTTGAGCTTCTCGTGCAGCTCGCGCGACCGGAACAGCGCCAGCACCATGGGCTGGTCGAAATCGGAGCCGGAACGCTCGATGCCGATCTGCCGCCGCACGATGGAATGACCACCGTCGCAGCCGACCACGTAGTCGCCATGCAGGACGTCGCGTTCACCGCCCTCCTGAACAATGGCGACACGCGCGCCGGACGCGTCCTGTTCGATAGTCTCGGCCCGCCAGCCGAAGCGGGTCTCGACATTCGCGAGCTTCGCCAGTCTTTTGCGCAGCACATATTCGACAAGGTATTGCGGCAGTCGTTCGTTCTGCTGGAAATAATAGGAGTTGACGATCTCGCGCAGCGGCGGCGCGTACCAGTATTCGCTGCAAAGATCGCGGTAGGCGATAATGCCGCTCATCGGGTATTCGGGCGGCAGCATGCGCGAGGCGCGCACTTCGTCGGCGATGCCCCAGGCGTAAAAGTGCTCCATCGAGCGCTGCGTCAGATTCTGCCCCTTGGGGATTTTCTGCGGCTCAGGCCGCCGCTCGACCACTGCACAGCTTACGCCGCGCAGCCCAAGCTCAACCGCGAGCGCGACGCCGACCGGGCCGCCGCCGACAATGACGACTTGATGTTTGTTGTTCATTCCCGAAACTTGTCCCGATAGATTTGAACCACGTTAAAGCTGCGATCGCTGCCGACAGTCCGCTCAGCGGCCGATCGCCTCCCTCGCCTTGGCGAAGATAGCGGGCGGAAAGCTCGCGAAATGCTGCAGCAGCTTTTCGACCTCGTCGGCCGTCGCCGGATTAATATCGAGGCCCACTTTATTCGCTTCGGCGAGAAAGTCCTTGTCCTTCATCGTCGCCATGAACGCCGTCTGCAGCGCGGCAAGCCGGTCCGGCGGAATATTCGGTGGCCCGGCCAACGGCCGGCCGAGCACGAGCTGATTGAAATAAAGCTCCAGCACCTCGCGCTGTTCGTCGGTCTTAGCGTAGTCGAACACGCTTGGAATATCGCCGAATTCGTTCGACTTGTGGGGCCCCATCTGGATCACGAGCTTGAGCCGGCCGGATTTCACGTCGTCGGCAAACTGCGATTTAATCGACGACGCGTAGAAGCCGCACTCGCCGTTCACCTCGCCGCGATGCATGGCGAGATCAATGTCGCGCGTTCCGGCATAACCGGGAATGACCCGAATATTGGCGCCCAGCACGTTCTTTAAGATCATCGGATGCTGATAGGTGATCGCGGCCGGCGCGCCGCCGCCGAAAATCGTTTGCTTGCCGCCCTGGCGCATGATCTCGTCGAAGCTCGCGGCCGCGCCCGCGGTCTGCCAGACGGCGCAATAAGCGACATCCTGCGACATGCTGCCGATCCAGCTGAATTTCGTCGGGTCGAAACGCGCGGCTTTGTCGCCGAGAAGCGGCTCCATGATCACCGAGGAGGCGAACTCGCCGAGCACGCTGCCGTCCTTCGGCTCGTTGTTATAGATCTGGTTGGCGGCGTTCATCGAGCCGGCGCCCGGCATGTTCGACGGAACGACCGAAGGGTTTCCCGGAATGAAGCGGCCGTAATGGCGGGCGAGCACGCGCACGTAGGTGTCGTAGCCGCCGCCGGGCGGGAAGCCGGCAATGAGCGTCAGCGTCTTGTGGCTAAAGAAATCCGAGACCGCGTCGGCGTGCGCCAAAGAGACGGCGGCAGCAATACCGAGCAACGCGTACAATCCAGGCCGGCCGAGCATTTTTCGAGTTTGTCCGTTCGCGCCCGGTTCGTGACGGACTTTTCGTCCCTCCGCAAGGGCTTCGGCATCCTCGCCCGGCCTGCGAGGCCCTGCCGCGATCACTGCGCGGGTTCCGCGTGAGCCGCGGGGCTGCAAACGCGGTCAGATTTGCCGTCGCATGGCGGCCGCCATGACGTCAGTTAACGCGTCACGCAACGGGCGCATATCTGCTATCCAGAGCGGTTGTTCACGTTGCCGTAGCAAAATGCTCAGGCCGCGCTTCAGACCTCGTCCCACGAGCGCCACGGCGTCTCTTGCACCGGTGTGAGCGGCGGCTTGCCGGCGGCCCAGGCGAGAATGTTGTCGACGATAAGCTGGTCCATCTTCGCGCGGGTGAAGGCGGACGCCGAGCCGAGATGCGGAAACAGCACGACGTTGTCCATGGCGATGAGTTCCTGCGGCACGTTCGGCTCCTTGGCAAAAACGTCGAGCCCGGCCGATAGGATGCGCTTTTCCTGCAGCGCCCTGATCAAAGCCGGCTCGTCAACCACCGAACCGCGCGCCATGTTGATCAAGATGCCCTCCGGGCCGAGCGCATCGAGCACTTCGGCATTGACCATGTTCGCGGTCGCCGCGCCGCCGGGCACGATGACCAAAAGAATGTCGACATCGCGCGCCATGTCGAGCAGTTGCGGATAGTGACGATAAGAAAGTTCAGGACGCTTCTGCCGCGTGTGATAGACGACCGGCACTCCCATGGCGTCCAGCCGGCGCGCGATGGCCTGGCCGATCGCCCCCATGCCGACCATGCCAACGGTGCGGTTGCGCAGCGAAGCCTTGCTGAGCGGATAATCGCCGCTGCGCCATTTGCCGGCGCGCAGATAATTCTCGGCTTGCGGCAGTTCGCGGACGGTACACAGCAAAAGCCCGAGCGCGGTGTCGGCAACCTCCTCGGTGAGCACGTTTGGCGTGTTGGTGAGAATGACACCGTGCGCCGCGGCCCATTTGACGTCCATGTGGTCGTAACCGACGCCGAAGCTCGACACGAGCTGCAGTTTGGGAAACCGCGCCATCAAGCTGCCGGGAATTTTCTCCGTGGTCGCGCTGCAGGCGATCGCCCGGACATCGGCATGATCGGCGATGAAGGCATCGCGGTCCGCGGCGGCGGCGAGCTTATGAAGCGTGCACGCGGCTTCAAGGCCATTCACCACGACCGGCTTGAGCGGGCCGATCAGCAGCACTTCTTTTTTATCGGCAGCCATGAATGGTTCCTGCTCACACCAGCATGCTCACCGGCGTCTCCACGAAAGCCTTGAAGGCGGCGAGAAGTTTAGCCCCGAGCGCGCCGTCGATGACGCGATGATCGCAGGACAGCGTGACGCTGATCATGCTGGCGAAGGCGACGCCGCCGTCGTCTGTCTCGACGGCCTGACGCCGCGCGGCGCCGACCGCGAGGATAGTCGCGTGCGGCGGATTGATGATCGCGGTGAACTCGCGCACGCCGTACATACCGAGATTGGAGATGGCCGATGAGCCGCCCT
>JASHVN010000678.1 GCA_030044555.1 Xanthobacteraceae bacterium
GGCCTTTGGACTTGGCGGGTGCGCGGCAGCGTGCCGTTCTGAGCGACTCGCCTTGGCGCGAATGCGCGAAGCGAATGTCGAATCCACAGCTCAATCAAGACTGACAGTTTGGCAGTGGCCTTCTACCGTTCGCGTCAGGGGCTGCCGAACCCGCATACGAATGTTAGAGTCGAAGCAGTGTCCCGATTCCGAAGTCCGTATGTGCTGGCGGCGGCTTTTTTGCAAACTTCGGAATCAAAGGGACACTGGCAGCTTGATGATTCCAGTGTGATTTTTTGGATTTGAAGTTCCTGTTCGAGTTTGCCATTGGATCGCAGGAGCTTCAAATCCACCACACCAGGGCTTACCGCGGAGAGTTCGGAATGAAGTTGGTTTTTAGTCTGGCCATACTTGCCGTCATGTCCATTCGTCCTGCGCACGCGGCGGACCTGGACTGCATCAGCACGACGTTCAACTTGTTATCTCCCAATGACAAAGTGTGCGTGAGTGTGTTTGAGGATCCGCACGTGCCTGGCGTCGTGTGTCATATCTCACAGGCCAGAAAAGGCGGCTGGGGCCAGCCATTGGGCCTCAACGAAGACCCCTCTAATTTTTCGATCTCGTGCCGGCAAATCGGTCCGATCACCATCGATCTGTCGAAGCTGCCTGATAAGGAAGAGGTGTTCAGCCAGAAAACCAGCATCTTTTTCAAGACGACGCGGATTTATCGCCTGCCCGACAAACCGCACAATACGCTCGTTTACCTCGCTATCAGCACCAAGATCATCAATGGTTCGCCCGCAAATGCGATCAGCACTGTGCCGATCATGCAATGGCCGCATTGAAGCGAGGCGGAGTTTTCAGCCCGCTGGTTTTTCAATGAATGTCCGCCAGTGTGTTTCGCGGGACATCGCAAAACGTGTTGCTGATGTCTGCTTTGATCCGTTTCGGACGTTGCTCAATGGCTCGCCTCTCACACCCGGATGCCGCTCGCAAGAATGACATCGGCGAGCTCCGCGGCGGGGCCGCGCATGACCTTATCGCTGCCCGTGAGGACAAACTCCACGAGGCCGAGATCGGGCAGGCCATGGCCGCCGGGAATTTCGATCAGCCCCGCCGGGATAAGCCCCTCGGGAACGACGGTGATGCCGAGCCCAGCCAGCGACGCCGCACGCAAACCGCTCAGGCTGTCGCTCGTGCACACGATGCGCCAGGGGCGGCAGCTCCGCTCGAGTGTGGCGAGCGCGATCTCGCGCATGACGCTGGGCGGTGAATAGAGGATCAGAGGCACGGGCGCCGTGGGCGCGAGCGGATACCCGCTGCCCGACACCCAAGTCAGGCGGTCGCGCGAAACCACGCGTCCGCGTTCGTCGCCGGGTGCTCGCTTACCGCAGACGAGATCAAGCTCGCCGCGCTGGAGCCGCTCATTGAGCTCCGCGCTGCGCCCGACGGTCAGCTCGAACTCCACCAAAGGGTGGGTGCGGACAAAGTCGCGCAGCACATCGGGAAGGCGCGACGTGACAAAATCCTCCGAGGTGCCGAAGCGCAGCCGTCCGCGGACCTGCGAGCCGGCAAAATAGCGTTGCGCGCGGTCGTTGGCGGACAGGATTCCGCGCGCCAGCTCGATCATCGCCTCGCCGTCAGGCGTGGTTGCGACCGAATGGGTATCGCGCACGAACAGCCGGCGGCCGGCCTCTTCCTCGAGCTTGCGAATATGCTGGCTGACCGTGGACTGGCGCAGCCTCAGGCGTTCGGCCGCCTGCGTGAAGCTACGGGTCTGCGCCACCACCAGGAAAGTCTGCAGCAGGGCGGGATTGAACATTGAGAAGCCTATCGCGAATCGCGATTACAGTAATAGGTGTATTCGTAATTCACAATAACAAACGATCGATCTATTTCAGAACGGCCGACAAAGGCCTTTTATATGTCTCTCTGCCGCGCACTCTCCCGCATCGACCGCTTTCTCGCTGCCATTCTGCTCACGGTGGCCTTTGCGTCTGTCGTGCCAGCCCGCGGCGAAGCGGCGGTCGTGGCCGCCTGGCTGACCGATGCCGGCATTATGCTCCTGTTCTTTCTGCACGGAGCGCGGCTGTCACCCGAAGCCGCACTGGCCGGGGCGCGCCATTGGCGGCTGCACGTCATGGTATTCGGCAGCACATTCGCGCTTTTTCCGCTCCTGGTCGTCGCCCTTCACCGGCTGGCGCCGGAGCTGCTCTCACCGCCGCTATGGGCCGGATTGCTTCTGCTCGGCGCGTTGCCGTCGACCATCCAGGCCTCGATCGCCTTTACCTCGGTCGCAGGCGGCAACGTATCGGCGGCATTGTGCAGCGCCTCCGCCTCGAACCTCATCGGCACGGTGCTGTCGCCGCTGATCGCCGGCATGCTGCTCGCGAGCAGCGCGCCAGTGTCGGCTCATGCGATGTTCGCCATTGTGCTGCAGCTTCTGGTGCCGTTCCTGGCCGGACAGCTGCTGCGGCCGTTAATCGGCGGATTCATCCTCCGGCATGGCCTTGCCCTCAAATGCGTCGACTACGGTTCGATCCTGCTGATCGTCTACGCCGCTTTCAGCGAAGGCGTCGTCAACGGCATCTGGCATCACGTCGATGCGGCGCAGCTGCTGCGGCTTGCTCTGATAGATGCCGCGCTCTTGGCGATCGTCATGACGGTGCTCACCTGCGCGAGCCGCTGGCTGGGCTTTTCGCGCGCCGACGAGATTACGATCGTCTTCTGCGGGTCAAAGAAAAGTCTGGCAAGCGGAGTGGCGATCGCGACGGTGCTGTTCGCCGGCCATGTCGGGCTAGCGATCATCCCGATCATGCTGTTCCACCAAATTCAGTTGATGGTCTGCGCATCGCTGGCGCGCCGCTACGCCCGAATGGAGCCGCTGTCGACGAAAAGCCCGTATGTTTCTCACGCGCGAAATGCAGTCTGACCGCGCTCGCCGGTAGCAGCGGGCTGAGCGAAGGATGTGCAAAAATTCGGAAAGTGTGAGAGGGTCTTGAAAAGCCCGCCGACGGCGGTTGACGCGATTGAGGAGACTGCCGTGACAGCACTGCAAATGACTGCCGTCGCAATGGCGATCTGCGCCCTTCTCGTGCCGGCACAGGCGCAAGAGAAGACACATCCCTGCGCCGCGGATGCGCTCAAGAAGGCGGAGCCGTTGTTGCGTTTGCAGTCCGAAGCCGGGGCCGATCAGCCGCTCGATGTGGAAACGACCGTGAAGGTGCTCGCCCCGGTCAAAGCGCTGAAAGGCAAAGGTCGCTTCGACGTGCTCGAAGTCTGGGGCCATGTCTACAAGGCGAGCTATCGGATGCGCTTCATCTATGCACAAATCCCCAATTCCTGCGCGCTGATGGGGCAGGAGATTCTGGAAGCCGACAGCCCGTACTGAAGCGGCCTCGACGCTCCTTGACCAAACCGGCCGGCGTCACGAAGATCATAAAATTCGCGATAATGATCGTGCCGGCGAGGAAATAGAACGCAGCCATGATGCGGTAGTGGTCGGCGAAGACGCCGGCGCTGATCGGTCCCCAGCGCCGCGCCCATGGCCTGCGTCCCGAACAGCAGCCCGATGGCGCTGCCGCCCATGCCTGGCGGCGTTGCGTCCAACAGCCAAGCTTGCAGCACAGCGCGCACCGCCAACAGAAAGAACCCGAGCACGGCCACCAGGAATACAAACCAGTCCGTGCCGCTGGCAAAAATGCGATGATACGGGGCGTGTTGGGATGATAGAATTCAAAGGGAGAGGGGAGGGGAAGGAGAAACAAGAAATGCGATCCATATCGGTGAGTCGCCGCGCGTCGTTGAAAGTCATAGCCGCAACGGCGCCGTCATTGTTTGCCGGTCCGCTGCTTGCGCAAACGACGGCAAACCCGCCAGCCGAAAAGGCCGACTACACGATCCGAATTGCGACCGGGCTCGTCGACCTCGCCGACGACCGCATCGTGTCCACGACGTTGTACAACGGCCAATTTCCCGGTCCGTTGCTGCGGCTGCGGGAAGGCAAGCGCGTGGTCGTGGACGTCCACAACGACACCGATACGCCCGAGTTGCTCCATTGGCACGGTCAGATGATTCCGAGCGATGTTGATGGCGCGTCGGAAGAGGGCACGCCGTTCATTCCCGCCCACGGCATGCGCCGTATCGCGTTCGTGCCAAAGCCCGCGGGCTTTCGCTTCTATCACACCCACGTGCCCGCCTATGATGACCTCAATCGGGGCACGTATACCGGGCAGGCCGGGCCGGTCTATATCGAGCCGGCCAACAATTCCGGCGCTTACGATCGGGAGGTTTTCCTCGTGCTCAAGGAATTCCTGCCGTCGTTCAGCCGCGGCGGCGACATGGCCATGGACTTCCTGGTCGGCGATCCGATCAAGACGCTGCAGGACATCGGCCAAAAGGCCGACGATCAGTTCAAAGGGCCCAAAGGGTACGAAGTCGGCTACGATCTTTTCAGCATCAACGGCAAGATGCTCGGCCACGGCGACCCGATCCGGGTCAAGCAGGGCGAGCGGGTTCTCTTCCACGTCCTCAATGCCAGCGCTGGAGAAATTCGCAGCCTCGCTTTGCCCGGCCATGTTTTCAGGATAGTCGCGCTCGATGGCAATCTGGTACCGACGCCTGCGGACGTGCCGGTGTTATGGCTCGGCACTGCCGAACGCATCTCGGCCATCGTGGAGATGAATCGTCCCGGTGTCTGGGTGATGGGCGATCTCGCCGATGACGACCGCGGGCACGGCATGGGCATTGTGGTCGAATACGCCGACGCCAAGGGCGAGCCGCAATGGCAAAAGCCGCAGCCCTACAAGTGGGATTACACGATTTTCGGCAAGTCGGACGCCACACCGGCATCGCCCGATCAGACCTTCGACGTGATGGTGGTCAAACACAACGGCGCGGACAATGGCTTTAACCAGTGGCTGCTCAACGGCGAAGCCTTCTCCATGACGGCGATGAAGCCGGCCTACACCGTGCACGAAGGCGGCCGCTATCGATTCAAATTCCACAACGCCAGCGACGATATTCACCCATTGCACCTGCACCGGCACAGCTTCGAGTTGGTGCGAGTGGGCGGCAAGCCGACCGCCGGCGTCATCAAGGATGTCGTGATGCTGGGCGGCTTTCAGGACGTGGAGTTCGACTTCGTCGCCAACAATCCCGGGCCGACGCTGTTTCACTGCCATCAGCAATTGCACATGGATTTCGGCTTCATGGCGATGGTCAACTACGCCTGATGAATGCGATTTTTCTGCACGGCACGACGAATACACTTCTCAGCACTGAGGAAAAATGAGCCTGATCGATATCGCTTTGGTGGTCGTTGCATTGGCTTTTGCCTGGAGCATGGGGGCT
Source organism: Xanthobacteraceae bacterium (assembly GCA_030044555.1). Lineage (GTDB taxonomy): Bacteria > Pseudomonadota > Alphaproteobacteria > Rhizobiales > Xanthobacteraceae > BOG-931. Next base: position 5,332 of record JASHVN010000678.1, read on the forward strand.
CATTACACCGGCGCGTGCATGGGCATGCCGTATGCGACGCAAAGCATCGGCCTGCAGGGCGCCCTGTGGACGATGGCGCCGCTCACGCTCGTTGGCGCCACCTTTCTCAGCCATAAGGTGCTGGTCAATGTCGGTCACAATATTCTGGTGGCCGATCGCGCGGGGCCTGCCCCCGCCGTTGCTATCATTGCGGCGGCCTTCCTGCTGACGACGATTTTCACGCAGCGGCGCATTCCCACGTCGACAATTCAAATTCTTGTCTTCTGCATCATCGGAACCGGGGCGGCCCTCGGACTGGCCATTCACTGGGACACGGTAATCCGCCTTGCCGTGCTTTGGATTCTCGCTCCCATCGTCGCTTTTGCGCTCGGCTACGTTTTCACCAGGCTTTTTGACACGATACCGCGCTTCGCAAGCAGCGGCGCGGCCGGCCAGATCGGCCGCGCTCTGGTCATCGTCGGCGGCGCGGCATCGCTGACAATGGGAGCCAACGATGTCTCGAACGCAACCGCGGTGTTTCTCACGACCGGATTTTCGGGGCCGCTGCTCGCCGGCTTGATCGGCGGCATCGGCCTTGCCGTCGGCGTGCTCACCTGGGGAAGGCCGCTGCTCGAACGCGTCGCCTTCGACGTCGTCAAGGTTGATATGGCGATGGCGACTGCGGCCCAACTCGTGCAGGCGCTCGTCGTCTTGACCGCGGTTTTCTTCGGCTATTTTACCTCAATGAACCAGGCGCTCATCGGCGCAATGGCCGGCACCGGTTTTGCGCGCGGGCGGGAGAGCATCGACCAAAAAGTCATCTTCGGCATCCTGCGCGGCTGGATCGTCGGTCCGGCCGCCGGAGCCGCGCTGGGTTACGTCTTTGGCCTTGCAACCCGCGCTTTTTGAGCACGCGCCTTTCGTCTTTGCTCGTCAATATCGGCTGGCAGATGCTGCCCGGCCTACATCAGGGTGGACACGAGATTGACGGTCAGCGCCAGCACGATGACGTTGAAGAAGAACGCGACGACGCCGTGCACGGTCGTCAGCCGGCGCAGCGTTTTGCTGGTAACCTGAACGTCCGACACCTGCGCGGTCATGGCGAGCACCAGCGAATAATAGAGGAAGTCCCAATAATCCGGCTCTTCATTGCCAGGAAATTCAAGGCCGCCAATCCGTTCATCGTCTCCTTCGCCGTAAAATTCGTGCGCGTAATGCAAGGCGAAGATGACATGCATGAACATCCAGGACAGCAGAATGGTCACCGCGCCGAGCGCCACCTGGTAGGCGCTCGGCGCATGGCCGAGTTCGGACATCACCGCAGCGAGACTGGCCACCGCCGATGCCGTCGTCAGCACCAGAAGGGCCATCGCGCCTTCGTCCTCGACACACGCTCTCTGACGGATGATGTCGATTGACGAGTGGGCCATGGTCCAGGAGATCAGCACCAGGTAGAGCACGATGCCGCTATCCCAGCCGGCGAGAATGCATGTCGGCATGCGCCAGGGCGTCGCCAGCAGTATCAGCATTACGGCGAGCCCGAAGGATGCGGAAACGAACAGCCGGATGTGCAGGCGCCAGAATCGAGCGAACGGTGTCGCTTGGCGCAGTTCACGCCAACCCCGGCTTGCACCGGCCAGTCTGGATTTTGCCAATGGATCTCCCCAATCGTCGACAGCGAAATCAATCTTGCCGTCTTATTTGGAAGTCTGGCAACCCAGATCCTCGCTGCACGATGACAATGCAGCTATCGATGTGCTAACGCAGGCGTGCAAAGCGCAAGATCAACTGATGGCAAACGGATCTGAACTGCGACCCGCCAAAATCGGCGGCGGAGATCGCGTCGAACAAGCGCTGGCCCAAGCCATGCTGGCGCTAAATGGTGGACGGCCGGGTGAGGCGGAGCGGATTGCCGCCGGCGTCCTCAAACACGCATCGCGGCATCATCGCGCGCATTACCTCCTTGGCTGTGCCATGCTGATGCAGGGCCGCAGCGAAGAAGCCGTGACACAGCTGGAAAGCGCGGCGCGCGGCCGACACGATCCCGAAATCGAGACGACGCTCGGCATCGCCTTGCGTCAGGCCGGCCAGTTGACTGAGGCGCTGGCACGGCTGCGGCGCGCCACCAAGCGGCGGCCGCTCTATGCGCCGGCGTGCTATGAGCTCGGCGCGCTGTGCATCGCCATGGACAATTACGATGAGGCCATCGATGCATTTCGCAGCGGGCTTGCGATCGCCCCGATGATGCCCGAGCTTTCGATTGAACTCGGCTACGCTTTGCTGTGGCGCAAACGCTGCGCCGAGGCCAAGGCGGCCTTTGCGCGTGCGCTGGACATAGCGCCGCGCTCCGCAAACGCGCTGTTCGGCATGGGCAAAGCGCACCGCGATAGCGGCGAGCTTGCGCCCGCCGCTGATTATTTCCGGCGCGGGCTTGTCGTCAGGCCCGACGATTCCAGCATCTGGCTGGCGCTCGGTCTTGCGCTGCAGGAGCTTGATCAGGCGGGCCCGGCACGCGACGCGTTGCGCCGGGCGGCGCGCGGCGAGCGCAAGCATTACGACAGCGCGCTCAATTCGCTGGTGGCGTCGGGGCACGGCCGTTTCTGGCTGCGCCCAAGCGCCGCGGCGCAATTTTTCCAGGTGGAAACCTAGCGCTTGGCGGCGCGATAATTGCGCCGATAGACGTTCGCTTCCTGCGCCAGTGTCTGTTTCATCTGCGCAAGTCGCGCGAGTGCGTCCGCCGATAGATCCTCGAATTGTCCGTTCCAGCTCTCCCGTTTCACCGGTATGCACTGGGCGACCGGCGTACCTTTCGGCAGCGCGCCATTGAAGTTCACGTCGTGCCAGCGCGCCGGAAAATTCACCGGCGAATGGTTGAACGTATCGCAGTCGACGAGGCCGGTCAGGGTCCTGAACGGAAGATCGGGGCGGTTGATCGGATGGGTGAACAACAGCGAGTAGCCGGGCGGCGCCTCGATGATCCAGAAATTGTTGAACTTGATGATAAAGCGGTCGGGTTCGGAAAACGGCGTCGCGGCGACCTGGCTCGGATCGTGAAAGCTGATCGGCGAATTTGGATATTCGCCGACGTAGCCCTTGGGGGGATCGAAACTCCAGCTGAATTCACCGTCCTGCAGCTTCAGATCCATGGCCAGCGGAATGAGAAATCCGTAGGTCATGGCATCGATGAAAGGCGGACATTTTTTCAGCGTCTCGGTTTCGGCGTGCAGCGTTGTATTGAGGGATTTTTGCGGCAGCGCCTTGTACCATTCCGGCAGGCCAAGCACGGCAGGAATCGGCCGGGGGATCAGGCCATCGAGTTCGGCCGGACACCGGAACGTCAGCGCTCGTTGCTGGACGGCTTCCATAACACCTTGCGCAATTCCGCAACGCGCCGCGCTGTCCCCTTTTCCAGGGTAAAGCCGCTTTCCGAAACGAAAGTAAGTCGTTTGAAAGATAGAAACGAGCATTTATCGCGTTAATTTTCGCGCGCGATGAATAATGCTGGAGTAAACTGGCTCCGCCGGAGAGGCGTTGCTTTCGGCTGATTTTCAGTTGGCTCGAGACGCCGTCGATCGAGACATCAGGCCGGAGGCGTCATCATCAAAGTGGAGCGGCTCGGCACGCGCCACTTAGATTCGTGTGGCGATCGTCGGCCATTGGCATTTGTGGACATTAGATCGCTTCAAGGCGGCGTGGATCGAAAATGACCTCGAGCTCTTTGATAGCTAACTCTTTGTTTATTTGCGCGGTGTATTTGGCCGCAATGACCGACGAGCACCGTCAACACCCAAGGCGGGACATTAACCGCGCGGCTTTTATAAAGTTTCCGTGTGCGTTGCTCGACGTTTCGCGCTCTGGAGCACGCGTGTCGATTGACGATTCCAGTGCACTACCAAATGAATTTCTTCTCGAACTAAGAACCGACCTGACCCGGTGGTGCCGCGTCGTGTGGCGCGGAAACAAAGAGGTCGGTGTCGAATATATTTTGCAGCCGACGCAAGCGACCGACGATTTGCCCGCAAATACTAAGCCTGACTAGGGCCTGTCCTCAATTAGCGGATTCCCAAATCAGAATCTCGATGATTCATAGAAGGTCAGTCTGATTCGGAGGGCTGACCCGATGCGCCGCTACGGGCTGCGTGATGACCAGTGGGACCGCATTAAGGACCTGCTTCCTGGTCGAGAAGGTCACGTTGGCGTAACTGCGAAGGACAATCGGTTGTTCGTG
>JASHVN010000679.1 GCA_030044555.1 Xanthobacteraceae bacterium
AGGAGCCTTTTGATATTTTCCGTCAATATTTCTCCGCATACGCGCGCGACCAGGCCTATTGCCATTTCAGCCCGGCGCTGATCGCCAATCTGGAGCGCGAGTGGAACGCGCATAACAGAAAGGTTTGACCCTCATCGTTTCCATCAAGTGAACCGCGTGGACCTACGCGGGCTCGCCAGCTATCGGGAGGTGGTGTAACCTCGCCTTCGCTTCATTTCGCAACCCGCATCCGAGCGATCTCGGCGACATCGACGCTGGCGAAAACAGAACGTTGAGCGAAACAACCATGGACGCCATCCCCTCGCGGAAATTCCGGCCTCCCTTGGGACCCGCAACCCGCTTCATCGATCCCGCGAATTTCCCCGAGCCAACGCAGAGTGTCGTGCGCAGAGCCATTGCGCGCGCCGATAAGGCCTTGGCAGATGAGTTCAAGGGAATCACCGCCGAGGGCAATGCGGCGCCGCAAGGCCTGTTCCCGATCTTTACGACCGGCATCTCGGTCCAGCCCATCATCGACGCCGCGCTGGCATTCGCCGCGCTGTTGACGGATGAAGAACGCAAGGCCGTCAGCTTCGCGGTTGACAGCCCGCAATGGCGTGCCTGGCACAACATGCATCCGTTCATTTTGCGCCATGGATTGCTGCTCGATGCGCTCGGCGACCGACAGCGCGAAGCCGCATTGAACATCCTGCGGGCCAGTTTGAGCGCGAGCGGCTTCGCCAGCGCGCGCGACGTGATGAAGCTGAACGAACATGCCGGCGAGGTAACCGGCTATGGCGACGAGTTCGGTGAGTGGTACTACTGGATCAGCCTGTTCGGAGAGCCATCATCGCGCGAATCTTCGAACGCGCCTTCGAACAAGCCGTCGAGCGAACCATCAAACCAGCCTTGGGGCTGGCAGATCGACGGCCATCATTTGATCATCAACTGCTTCATCCTCGGCGACCAGCTGGTGATGACGCCTGATTTCCGCGGATCGGAGCCGGTGCTCGCGCGATCGGGGAAATACGCCGGCACGCGCGTCTTTGGCGATGAGGAAGCGGCGGGCCTGGCGCTGATGAGCGCGCTGACCACGGATCAACAAAAAGTAGCGATCATCGGCACGTCGATTCCGCGCGACGTGATTGCCACCGCGCAGGTTGATAACACCGATTTGCCGTATGCCGGGATTTGCTACGACGCGTTAACGGGCGCGCAACGCGAGCTGATGCGGAAACTCATCGGGGTCTACGTGGACCGCATCCGGCCGGGGCATGCCGGTGTCCGCATGGCCGAGGTGCTCAAACACCTGTCGCAGACGTTTTTCGGCTGGATCGGCGCCTGCGACGAATCGAGCCCGTTTTATTACCGCATCTATAGCCCGGTGATCTTGATCGAATTCGATCATCTGCCGGGCATCATCTGGGACAACGCGGAGCCGACGCGCGACCATATCCACACGGTGGTGCGCACCCCGAACGGCAACGATTATGGCCGCGACTTGCTGCGCCAGCATTATGAGCAGCACGATCACTCGCACCCGCACACGCCGCACCGCCGCGGGTTGGTCTGAGCGGTATCGACGATTTAAAGGCACGATCGACGGCGTTTGCCGGCTGCGGATCCGCCAAGGGCGCAACGCGGTCTAAAACGTAAACAGCACCGACGTATACCAATTCAGACGATCGGTCGCGTCCGCATTTTCTATGCCGCGCCCCACATAGCCGAGCAGGTGGAAGTGATCGTTCAGATCATAACGCACGCCGGTGCCGACCGACGTCGTGTCCAGCCCGCCAATGGTGTCGGCGGTCTGATGGAAGATTTCCACGCCGAGCTGCAGGTCGGATCTCACTTGATTGGTGACGACGAGTCCGGCCTGGCAAAAATTCTGCGAATCCCCTCCCCGGTTGAGTTCGCAGCCGCCGCCGCCGAACGCCGACCATTTGCCCCAGTCTTTCTCCAGCCAGATCGGCAGCAGGAACGACGCGTGCTGGTCACCGATATTTGCCGACGCGCTCGGCAGAAAGACCCGCGGAAATACGGCGACATCCAAGCCGAAATTCTGCTGCGTGAGAAACCGGTACTTGGCGGCAAGCTCGACGTTGCCGAGGCCCGCCTCCGCGGATCCGAAGGCGGGAAAGTCGTCGTCCAGAGGCACCGTGGCGGTGAGTTGCAGGTTCGGCGCGCCGCCGTAGTTGAAATCGATGCCGCTTTGCCCATTGGTATCGCCTTGCGCCGTCATTCCCTGGCTGAATGCGTAGATTTCGAAATGCCGGTAATCTGTCGGCTCGGGATCGTCGGTCAGATATGGCGGTCCTGCCAACGCGCGCGTTATCGTTGCCAGCCAGAGCACCCCGCATAGCGACAATCGTGCAGTTCTACGCAACACCCGAATCCCCGCGATAAATCGGCGACCAAGTTGTATCGGAACATCGAAACGCCGTCTTCAGCACATAACCGCCGCGTCCAGCGACAATGAGGCCGAAATGACTGGTACTGCCGACCGCGCCGTGACCGGAGCCACGAGTGGGGCCGTGACTGGAGCCATGACCAAGGTTCCCGAAGTCACCCTCATCTTCTGGATCATCAAGATCGCCGCGACGACGTTGGGTGAGACTGGCGGCGATACCGTCACCATGACGCTCAATTGGGGCTACCTCCTCGGCACCGCGCTGTTTCTGTCGCTGCTCATCGTCTTCGTGGTCCTGCAGATCGCAGCGAAGAAATTTCACCCGTTCCTCTACTGGGCCACGATCGTCGCTTCCACCACGGCCGGCACCACCATGGCCGACTTTTTCGACCGCTCTTTGAGCATCGGCTACGCCGGCGGATCGTCGGTCCTGTTCATCTGCCTCATGGCGACGCTGGCGGCATGGTATTGGTCGCTCGGATCGATCTCGGTCTCGACCGTCAACACGCCGAAGGTCGAAGCCTTCTATTGGGTCGCCATCACCTTCTCGCAGACGCTCGGCACTGCGCTCGGCGACTGGACCGCTGACGATACCGGGCTCGGTTACGATGGCGGCGTATTATTGTTCGCCGCCGCGCTTGCGGTGCTGGCGGGACTTTATTTCTTCACCAATATGTCGCGGGTTTTCCTGTTCTGGGGCGCCTTCATCCTGACACGGCCGCTCGGCGCTACCGTGGGCGATTTTCTCGACAAGCCGGTCAGCGAAGGGGGCCTCGCTTTCAGCCGCCCCATCGCGTCGGCGATTATCGCGGTCTTCATCATTGCCTGCATTTTGATTTTGCCGCAGCGGGCGGGCCGGCATCCGGGGCAAGCCGAGGCGGTGCAATAAAGCATGATCCCGAAAAGTGGAAACCGGTTTTGGATAAGATCATGCTTAAAGGAAAAATCCAGACCTTGA
>JASHVN010000680.1 GCA_030044555.1 Xanthobacteraceae bacterium
GCCTTCGAGCAGACGCTGGCCGCTGAGGCCCAGCGCAACCATGTCGACGGCGTCATTTGCGGGCACATCCACCACGCCGTAATCCACGACAATTTCGGTATCCGCTACGTCAATTGTGGCGACTGGGTCGAAAGCTGCACCGCAGTCGTCGAGCATACGGACGGGCGCCTGGAGATTGTCACCTGGACCGGCGACGAAGAGGTGAAACGGCCGCTGGCGCCGTCCGAACTCGAGTCGGTTGAGGAAGAGGCGGAAATCGCGGCCTGAAGTCCGCGCATCGGGCGAGCGGCGCAGCGCGCAGCCAAGCACGGCTGCCGCCAATCTTCTCAAACACCGTGTTCGAAGCGAGTCGGATTCAGCAGCGAATCACTTTGTACGATAATCGGCGTGGGGCAATCGGTGCACTGGTAAGCTTGCAGCCTCAGCCGTGGCGGATTTTAAGCGCCAGAATGGTCGCCGTTATGGCAAAGGTCGCGGCGCTTGAGCCGATCAGCGGTGCGTCCGCGATCGCCACGCCGTAAACGAGCCAGAGCAGGACGCCAAGCGCTGAGAGCGTTGTGGCCGTCAGCGAAATCGCGCGCGTTTCCCGGTCGCGGATGATTTTGAGCGCCTGCGGCACCCAGCAGAGCGTCGTCAGCACCGCGGCCAGCGCACCGATTGCTTTGACGAGCGCCAACGCCATCACCCGATTCTCCCGCGCGTTGATTTGCGAATCGATGAAATCTTAGCGGCGCTTCGGTGTGCTTCTGATGACAGCACGAGGGCGGAAAAAGGCGTTGGGTATCATCGCGCTGAGTCGTTCCTGTCATCGGAAGTTCACGGATAAAGCTTAGAATCATCAATACGTTGCAAGAAGCGCGGAAAAACGCGGCATAACATGATTGTTTCCGATCACACCACCAGAGTGTTCGACGCCGACCTCATCAAAGTCACGCAGAAGGTGGCCGAGATGGGCGGCTTCGCCCAGAAGCAGATTACCGACGCCATGGATGCGCTGGCGCGGCGCGACGTCGTTCTGGCGCACCAGGTCGTGGCGGCCGACACCGTCGTCGACGATTTCCAGCGCCAGATCGAAGAGAAGGCAATTGAAACCATCGCTTTGCGCCAGCCGATGGCCGTCGACCTGCGTGCACTGGTGGCGATGCTGCGCATCGCCAACGATTTGGAGCGAATTGGCGACCTGTCGAAGAACATCGGCAAGCGCACCATCGCCATGGGCAACGAGCATCTACAGCGCACTTTGTTGCGCGGGCTGCGCCATATGACCACGCTCGTCGTCACCCAATTGGCTTCGGTTCTCGACAGCTTCGTTGATCGCAGCCCAGACAAGGCGCTCGAAGTTTGGAAAAGCGACAAGGAAATCGACGCGCTCTACGTCTCGCTGTTTCGGGAACTGCTCACCTATACGCTCGAGGATCCCGGTTCGATCTCGATGTGCATACACCTTTTGTTTTGCGCCAAGAACATCGAGCGAATCGGTGATCACGCCACCAACATTGCCGAAGCCGTGCACTACATGGTGGAAGGGCATCCTATCGCCGGTGAGCGGCCGAAGGGCGACACGTCCATTTATACCAGCGAGGCCCTGGGCAGCCCGAGCCGGGTGCTCGCCTAGCGTGGTGGATTTGAAGTTCCTGAGTCGCAACGGCGACTCAAACCAGAACTTCAAATCAAAAACCGTGGAATGCTCAATTGCCAATGCCGCTTTGATGCGATGTTCGCATCAAAGCGCCGGTCGCATGTGAACTGCGATCAAGACGCTAGCGCCGCCTCTGGCTACGGCAGGCGCATCAATGGCTCCCCGACCCTGATCATCGCGCCTTCGCGCACGGTTTCGCAGAATGAGAAGCCATCGGGCGCGAACACGATGATTGTGGAGCCGTGCTCGAACCAGCCCATTTCCTGACCTTTCCTGAACTCGGCGTTGCAGTCGGTGCCGCCGTTTTGCCGCAGACAGCGCTCGACATCGATGAAATTGAGCCGAATGCCGGCGACGAGGATCGCGCCCACCGGGACCAACGTGATCGGATGGCCGCTGCCGCTCAGTCTGGTGCGCACCACTGCGCGCTCGTTCTTGCAGTAAAGCTTTTCGATTCGGCGCAGCGCCGGAGGATTGACGTTCCAGGTGTCGCCGGGGATGTAGGCGACATGCTCGACGCGGCAATCGTGCGGCGCGTGGAAATGGTGGTACATGCTCGAGGTGAGCCGCAAGGTCACATAGCGGCCATTGCGATGGATGTCGGTCAGATTGTCGTTGAGGAGCAGGTCCGGCAGCGTATAGGGCGCGCCCTTGACCTGATACAGCTTGGTTCCGGAGATTTTTCCATGGGCGCCCACAATGGCATCGCATGGGCTGACAAGCGTGCGCGGGTCGGCGTCGATCGGACGCGCGCCCGGCTTTAACCGCCGCGTAAAGCAAGCATGCAGGCTGCGGAAATCCGAGTCGTTGGCCTCGCTCAAATCGAGGTCGGAAAAGAAACGCCAGACGCTGATCGAGGCGTCGCGCACCAATGGCTGTTCAATGCGGCTGAACCAGCCGGCGAACCGGGTCAACAGCTTGCGGGGAATCCGATTGGTCAGGAGGAAATTGACGTCCTCCCGGTCCAGGGCCCGCTGGATGCGGCTCTTCACCGTCATGTTACCGTAAAGTCCTTCATTTATAAGACGATTCGATGAATTGGAGCGGCATGAGCATCGCTTTCTACGGACTCGGCGGGGCCGCCGTCGCCGCCTCCCTGGCGAAGTTGAAAGGCCGGCTGCAGCTCTCCAACGGAAAGCATCCGTCGCTCGCCGGCCATTCCCGTCTGGCGCGGCGGATGGCGTCCTTCGTTAAATTCTACGAATACGACGACAGCCGGTTCTTTTGCGCCGATGACGCGCCGGACGATGTCACCGCCCGCCGGCGCGAGGCCTTCGCGCGACTGTCGGCCCTCTACAAGGCGCGCTTTGCCAAGACCGCAGCGCTGACCGACGAGGCGTCTGACAGCATTTCCGA
>JASHVN010000681.1 GCA_030044555.1 Xanthobacteraceae bacterium
CCGTACGTTCGGAAGTTTCACTACGACGAAACCTCGACGCAGATTTCTGGTGAAAATTTCCACAGCGACCAGTCGTGTGCGGCGATTCCGCCGCTCGGCAGCATTCTTTACAATCACACGGTTCCGCCCGACGGTGGCGGCGATACGATGTTCGCGAGCATGTACGCGGCGTACGATGCCCTGTCGCCGCGCATGAAAGCTTACCTAGCCGGATTAACCGCGACTCACGATGGCACGCGCGTATTTGGTCCCGGTACACCGGTTTCAGTCCACCCGGTGATCATCAAACACCCGGTGAGCGGCAAGCAGGTGATTTTCGTCAATACAGACTTCACGGCGAAAATCAACGAATTGCCGGCGCTCGAAGGTGAGCGGGTCGTGCGCTTTCTAATCGATCATTGCAACAAACCTGAGTGGACCTGCCGCTTCCGTTGGCGCGCCCATTCGATCGCGTTCTGGGATAATCGCTGCACGCATCACAAGGCGATCTGGGATTATTGGCCGAACGTGCGTTCCGGCTACCGCATCCAGATCGAAGGGACTGCAGCGCCAGAAGCGGGATAACGGACTTACGTTGGCCGGGTCGGACGATCAATCTGCAGAGGAGAAAAATATGCAAATAACCCGACGCACGGCGGTCGGCGGATTGTTCATGGCCGGATTCAGTCGCTCTGCCTGGGCTTCTCCTCGACCCATGACATATCTGTTCCCGGCACCGAGCTTCCTGCCGGCGTTTATTCCTTTTCATGTGGCCCGCAAACGCGGCTACTTCGAAGCCAACAACCTCGCCGTGACAGTTCAGACGGCGCAAGGCGGCGTCGATGTCGCCAAGCAGGTCGGTGCGGGCAACGCCGATTTTGGCAACGCGCTTGGCGATACCCCGATCATCGTGCGGCCTAACGGCATTCCGGTTCGCGCGGTTGCGCTGCTCGGCCAGCATCCGATCTTTCAGATCGCCGCGCGCAAGGCCGTCAACGTGAAGTCGATTGCGGATCTGCGCGGCAAGAAGATCGGGGTCACCAGCTATCAGGAGGCTGGCTACTACGCGCTGCTGGCGGTGCTCAATGCCAATGGCCTCAAGCGCAGCGACGTGGATATTCGCGCTGTCGGCCCGGCAGGCATGACGCAGCTGATGATTGCGAAGGCGCTCGATGCAACAATGACGGTGCTTGAATGGGCGGATCAAATCGAAGTCGCGGGCGTGCCATTGGACTATTTTCAGATTGAAAAGTTTTTCCCCGCCATGCCGCAGGCCATTCTGGCCTCCGATACAACGATCAAGGAACGGCCGGAGCTCGTCGCGGCTTTTGTCAAAACGCAGCTGCAGGCCGTCCGGGATTGCATTGATGATCCCGCGCGAGCGGCTCAGGATTTTGTTGCAATCGTCCCGCAATACACCGGGCGCGAAGAAATGGTCCAGCGGGTGCTGCGGCGTTACGTGTCGGATGTGTATCGAACCGATCCGCCCTCTGCGTTGGGCAAATTCGACGCTGAGCGTTTCAAGGTGGTCCAGTCGTTTTATCTTGCCAATAAGATCATACGGGCGTCGTCACCGATCGACTCGCTCTATACGAATCAGTTTGTAGGTTAGCCGATAAGTCCTTGGCGAGCTGCCGTTCTACGAAGACTATTGGGAAAACGCTGGCTTGCATGGTCATGCCGACTGAGGGCGCTCGGTGGCGCGCGGCAGATAATGCAGGACGCGCGCCTCGATCACGGTCACAACCCAATACATGACGATGCCGATGACGGTCAGCAGAATGATGGCGTCGAAGACCATCGGCGTGTCCGCCTGCCCCTGACCGAAACTGATGAGATAACCGAGGCCGGTTTCGCCGCCGACGAGCTCGCCGACGGTGACGCCGATCACCGCGAGCGTGGCGCCGATACGGAGCCCCGCCATCAGGTTGGGCATTGAGTAAGGCACCATGATCTTCCAGAAGATTTTGGCCTTGCTCATGTTGTAGGCGCGCGCGAGATTGATGAGATCGCGATCAAGTACGCGCATCGCCTGCAAGACGTTGACGAGTATGGGAAAGAAGACGACCAGGACGGTCGTGACCAGCTTGGGCAGGAAATTATAGCCGAACCACAGAATAAAGAGCGGGGCGAAGGCCACTTTCGGCGCGATCTGGAGCGCCAGGATATAGGGTGAAAGCACCTTTTCCCACGACGGCAAAAGGCCGAGCGCGTAGCCGAACACTGCGCCGAGCAATGAACCGAGAATAAAGCCCAGGATCGCCATCGATGCCGTGGAGAAAAAGTGCAGGAGAAGGTTGTCGTCCTGCCACATCTGCACGCCTTCGGTCCAAAGGTCGCTAAGTTGTGGAATGATGTATTTGGGCACACCAAAGAGCGGCGGCAGAAACTGCCACGCGGCCAGCGCGGCCGCCGCTACGGCAAGGCTGGCGAGCGGCGTCGCGGTGGCGAGGCCGCGGAAACGGTGCAACCACGCTCTGGAATTTCCGGGCGGGCTGCCGCTTGGGCTGTGAGCAATCACTTGCCGGGACATTGTGGTGTTTCGGGTTTGTCAGCTGACGAATTGATTGGTGTACAGATCGTTGATCGGAACAGCCCGCTGGATGATCTTGTTGTCCAAATAGAATGTCTGCACAGTCCGCAGACGTTCCGGATCGAATCGTCCAAGCGCGGACGGCGGATCGGTATGATAGACGTCGGCGACGTAGCGGCGAAGGATGCGTTCGATTTCCTGTTCCTTTCCCGCGTGCACCGGCACGGCGGCGACGTAATCCTTCGCCGCGGAGCGTGGATCCGCCATACAGTCGCGTATTGCGCGCAGGACCGCCTTGACGCACCCGCCGACGACCTCCGGCTTCTCCTTGATGATTTTGTCCGATGCCATGATGGCTTGGGCCATGGCCGGAAAAATCTTGTCAATCGGGAAGAAATCAAGCGGCACTCCCGCCGCTTCGATGCTCTCGGACCATTCGGGCACCGCCATAATGCCGTCGAGTGATTTCGCGATCATGAGTTGGGTAACGCCGCCAACACCGACCTGCTGAATCTGCAGTTCGGTACGCTTGATGCCGCGTGCGGCGAGCACGGCAAGAAGTGCATAATAAGCCGTGTCCTGATAGCTGCTGACTCCGAGCGTCTTGCCGCGGAGATCTTCGATCTTTCGGACATTGACGGCCTTGCGCGTCACCAGTTCGAACAGGGGTCTCTGACCCAGCATGGCAACCCCCCTGATCGGCAGGCCGTTGGGGCGAACGATCATCGAGGTCTCGCCGACGCCGCCGCCAAGATCCGCATTCCCGACGCCGACCTGTTTGGCAACATCGGCGCCGCCGCGTCCGGCTTCGAACGTGACCGCAAGCCCGTTGGCGGCAAAGTAGCCGCGCTTTTGCGCCAACTGAAATGGCAGAAAAGCTGGAAGTGTCGCCGGGGCCGGCAACAGATAGGTCACGGGCTTCGCTGCCGCGAAGGCGGAGGGCATTGCCGCCGCAGCGAGGACGCTGCCCATGGCCGTTCGCCGTGAAATCCGCACCACAATCTCCCTTCGCGGTTAGCCGTCAACGCGATCAGGCGTCGAGCCGATCTTCCATATGCAGCGCACGGAACAGGTGCCCCACAAGCTCACTCGCGCGCGGTGATGCCATCCTCTCGATCGGATTCTCGCGATCGGGCAGTTGGACGTCGATCTCCTCGACGATGCGTCCAGGGCTTTGGCTCATGACCAGGATACGGTCCGACATCGCTACCGCCTCAGCAAGATCGTGAGTGATCAGGAGCGTTGTTAGCTTCGAGCCGGCGATGGTTTGCGCGAAGCTCTTTTGCAGAATCAGCTTGGTCTGCGCATCGAGGGCGGAAAACGGTTCATCGAGCAGGATGAAATTTGGATTGATCGCCAGGGTGCGCGCCAAGGCCACGCGCTGCCGTTGTCCGCCGGATATCTGATACGGATAGCGGTCGGCGAATTCCACTATGCGGCAACGCTTGAGCTCACGCATGGCGCGCTCGCGCCGCTCCGCTTTGCTGAGTTCGCGCGCTTCCAGTCCGAACTCAACGTTCTCCAGCACCGTTCGCCATGGCAGCAGCATGTCCTTCTGTAGCATGAAACCGACATTCGAACTCGGGCCGGAGACCTCGGTGCCGTTCAGCGAGACGGTACCCTCGGTCGGCCGATCCAGTCCGGCGACGAGATTGAGCACGGTGCTTTTGCCGCAGCCCGATGGACCGACGATAGAGACAAATTCACTGTCGGCGACGTGGAATGTGAGGTCGTGAACGGCGGTAAATTCCGGCGCGCCAAGCCTGCGGCCTGCAAAACGGCGGGCGACCTTTTCAACTTTCAACGCATCGCACGAAGCCGACACGACGGCCGCAGACTCCGTTCATATTTCATCACGACGTTCGCCAACTATACAGGAGAGCAAGCCGTGTCAACGGCGCGGTTGTCGCGCTCCTCATCAAGGCGACGATGAGCAAAGATCAGCTGTCGCACGCAGCGCTACTTTAACTTGGCGGAAGAGTTCAGTTAGCGTTTTCAAAATACAACGCGCGTTCATATTTGAACTGTTCGCATTTGAACCGCCCATGTGAATGCGAACGCGAATGTGAATGCGACGATGTGAACGCAACATGTGTGCGCAAATTTGAATGCAAGTTGCCGCAGTACTTGAGCAACAGCGATGAGCAATCTCGAGGCAGTTGCCGCGCAGATCGCCGAGCAGTCGTCAGCTTGTCGCGTTAAGCTCGTCACGAGCCTTCCGGACAATTGGATCAACAAGCTGCTTG
>JASHVN010000682.1 GCA_030044555.1 Xanthobacteraceae bacterium
GAATAGTCTCTCGCGCGTGGCACTCGCCCGCTATTTGGTCGCGTCGCCGCTCTCGACCATGATGGTCTCGACTTCGCCGGCGCCGTTGGCGCGGCGAAAGGCGGCGGCTTTGTTGTAGTCGTCGGATTGGAAGCAGGCGACGCCCTGCGCGAAGGTGGGAAATTCGATCACCACGAAGCGGGTGAACTTCTCCGGCCCTTCCATGATCTGATAGCGCCCGCCGCGCGCCAAAACCTTGCCGCCGTATTTGGCGATGATCGCCGGCACGAGATCGGTGTATTTCTTGTATTCGGCCGGATCGTTGATCTTCGAGCGCGCGACCCAATAGGCTGGCATAAGAATTTTTCTCCGCTCTTTCCCTGGAGCATGATCCCGAAAAGTGGATACCGGTTTTCGGAAAAGATCATGCTCCAACAATAAGCTAGAGCAGAATGGCGATTCAAAGAAAAACCATTCTGCTCTAGGTGGAGAGGAAATGGGTTATCTCCCGGCAGACAGCGCCGATGCGGCGATCAGGCTTCTGCCCTACTCCGCCGCGCGGCGCGAGGCGACGATCTGATCGGCGGTGCGGCCGGTCAGTTCGGCCATATGGTCGAACTTGAAGGTGAATGTGCCGGCGCCGGCGGTGGCGGAGCGTATTTCGACGATGAGATCGCCGATCTCGGCTTCCGGCATCATCGCCCGTACCAGATCCCAGCCTTCCCAGCCTTCGCGCGTATCAAAGCCGAGGATTTGGCCGCGGCGGCCGGAGAGCAGCGCGTTGATCTTTGCCGTCGCGTCCGACGGGCAGACGATCTCGACCTGATGGATCGGCTCGAGCAGCACCGGCTGGCATTGCGGCAAGCCTTCGGCGATGCCGATGCGGCCCGCGGTCTGAAACGCCATGTCGGAGGAATCGACGGTGTGATAGGAGCCGTCGACCAGCGCGACGTGCAGGTCGACGACCGGGAAACCGAGCGGCCCGTGCTTGAGCGCGTCGATGACCCCCTCCTCGACCGAGGGAATATAGTTGCGCGGCACTACGCCGCCGGTGATCTTGTCTTCGAACGAAAAGCCTGAGCCGCGCGGCATCGGCTTGATGTCGAGCACGACGTCGCCGTATTGGCCGTGGCCGCCCGACTGCTTTTTGTGGCGGCCGCGCTGCACGACAGCCTTGCGGATGGTCTCGCGGTAACCGACCGACGGCTGCCGCCGCTCGATGGCGACCCCATAGCGATCGTTGAGCCGCTCGGTGGCAACGCGCAGATGCATCTCGCCCTGGCCCCAGAGCACGACTTCATGGGTCTCGGGATTATGCGCGATGGTGATCGAGGGATCCTCTTCGGCGAGTTTGTTGAGCGCCAGGCCGAGCTTGACGTCGTCCTTGCGCTCTTTCGCCGTTATGGCGATGGCGAGCACGGGCGCATAAGGCAGCAGCTTGGCGAGCGGCGGATGCGGCTCCTTGCCGCCGGCGCTCAACGTGTCGCCGGTTTTCGCTTTGTCGAGTTTGGCAAAGGCTACGGTTTCACCGACACCGGCCGGGCCGCGCTTCTCGCTGTTCTGGCCCACGAGCTTGAACACGCCGGCAACGCGGCCGACCTCGTCGTCGCCGGCGGCAAAGGTCGTGCCGTCGCCCGCCTGGCCGGCGAGCATGCGCACGATCGACATCTTGCCGCCATGCGTGGTGTTCAGCGTCTTGAGCACATAGGCGACCGCGTCGTTGCCGGGCTTCACCCCCAGCCGCTTTGTGGTCTCGGCAATGCCCGGCGATTCATGGCGCAGCGCCTTGAGCAGGCGCAGAACGCCATTGGCGCGCGCGGCGGTGCCCATCAGCACGGGGCACACCAGTCCTTCGCGCAGATCGCGCGTCAGATCGTCGAAAACCTTGTCGCGCGGCGGCTGGATATCTTCAAGGAGCTGCTCCATCAGCTCGTCGTCGTGGTCGGCGAGCGATTCCAGCATGGAAAATCGCGCGGTCTTCTCGCGGTCGGCCAGCTCGCCTTCCAGCGGCACGACCTGCGACGGCGCATATTCCTTGTAAACAAAGGCGCGTTCGAGCGCGAGATCGACAAAGCCGGTGATCAGCTCGCCGGAGAAAGTCGGGATCTGCCGCAGGACGAGCTTGCTGCGCGACGCCGGCTGCAACAGCGCGAGCACGTCATGCACGCCGGCGTCAGCCTTATCGATCTTGTTGAGGAACAGGATGCGGGGGATCTGCTGCTCTTCCAGCTCGCGCAGGATGAGCTGAAGCTGCGGGATTTTCTTCTCGTCCATTTCGCAGACGACGACCACGACATCGACCGCCGGCAGAACCGCGCGCATGTCGTGGGCGAATTCGACCGAGCCCGGGCAATCAAGGAAAGTGTACGGCTCGTCCATGAAAGTGGTGGTGGCCGCGGTCAGCTCCACGCTCATGCGGTGATGGCGCGCTTCTTTGCTGCCATCGCCGACCGTATTGCCCGCCTCGACCGTACCCTGGCGCGGAACCGCGCCGGTGCGGGCGAGGATCGCTTCGAGCAGCGTGGTCTTGCCGCTCTGGAAGGGACCAACCAGCGCGACGGCGCGAGGACCCGCCGCACGCCCTCCGTTATTGCCGTTCGTCGCCATGAGCACCTCCCGCTTCTCGGCCCGTCGTTCGGCCGCGGGCCGCAGAGCGCTATGCTTTCAGGCGGCGGCGGGGGAGGTCAAGGGGCCGGACAAACTGTGCGCGGCTCGCAGAGATATAATTTGCTGACGCCGGCGGCGATATTGAGGCCGACTTGGCCTTGGACCGATAGCGGCTGCAGCGCCACCGATCTGTGGGAACCACCGACCAGAACGTTGGCGCCGAGGCCGACGGCAATCGAGGCTTCGCCGCTGGCGCCCACATAGGAGCCGTTGAGCATCCCCACAAAGCGGTTGGTGCCGGCGAAGACGGCCCAAACAATCTTTCCGCCCGACGTTGCCCCGATGTCGAGGCCGACCCGCGACAGCGTTCCCTGATAGCTTTCGTCGGGAACATTGTCGGTGTGAAAGATGCACGCCACGTTGCGCTGCGAACCGACCACGAGCCCGACGCTGGAGGAAAGCGAACAGTTCAGGCTGCCGACCTGGATACGCGCCGGCTGCGCGCCGGCAGGCACAGTGGAAGCGATTGCGAGCGCCGCAGCAATCATGCCGGCGGCCGCGAAGACAGTGCGGAACATGTGGATTCTCCCTCAGCCCGGCCCGCCCGATGGGCCCCCGATAGTCCGATTGTAAGCGAGAATAACGCAGTCGTCCTGCGCTGTTTTGCACAGGCGCAAGACGCGACAATCAAAGACGCGACAATTAAAGACGCCGCTATTAAAGACACCAGCGTTGCGGCTGCCGCCTTGCCGCGGCAAGCCGTGACGCAGGCGGGCTACTTCAAGTTCCCGCAGAAGCGCTGGATGCGCGCGCAGGCCTGTTCGAGCGCGCTGGTCGCGGTCGCATACGAAATGCGGAACGCCGGACCAACGCCGAACGGGGTGCCCTGCACCACGGCGACGCCTTCGGCTTCCAGGAGCTCGGTGACGAAATCCTCATCCGTCGCCAGCCGCTTGCCGGTCGGCGCGACTTTTCCCATCGTACCGGCGCAGGACGGATAGACGTAGAACGCGCCCTCGGGCTTCGGGCAGCGCAGCCCGTTCGCCTGATTGAGCATGGAAACGCAGAGGTCGCGCCGTTCCTTGAAGATCTTGTTGTGCTTGGGGATGAAGTCCTGCGGACCATCGAGCGCTTCGAGGGCGGCCCATTGCGCCACCGCGGTCGCGTTCGAGGTCGACTGCGACTGGATCATCGCCATGGTCTTGATCAGCGGCTCGGGCCCGCCCGCATAGCCGATGCGCCATCCGGTCATGCAGTAGGTCTTGGAGACTCCGTTCACCGTCAGCGTGCGCGCGTAAAGGCCAGGCTCGAGCTGCGCCGGCGTGAAGAATTCGAAGTCGTCGTAGACCAGATGCTCGTACATGTCGTCGCTCATCATCCAGACGTGCGGATGACGCACGAGCACGTCGGTGATCGCCTTCAGCTCGGCACGCGTATAGGCGGCGCCGGTCGGGTTCGACGGCGAGTTGAAGAGCAGCCACTTGGTCTTCGGCGTGATGGCGCGCTCAAGCGCCTCGGGCCGCATCTTGAAGCCGTCCTCCAT
>JASHVN010000683.1 GCA_030044555.1 Xanthobacteraceae bacterium
ACGACACGCCGCCACGGCATGCGGTTGGCGCCGGCAAGAACGCCGACGATGGAGCGCAAGACGGGAATGAATTGCGCGATAACGATGATGATGCCGCCATGCTTGAGGAACAGATATTGGCCGAGCTTGACCCGCGCCTCGGTGATGCGGACATAGGGGCCATAGCGTAGCAGCAGCCAATACCCGAACTGCGCGCCGATCACATAGCCGATCATGCGGCCGACCAGCGAGGCTGCTGTTGCTGTCACGATGATGGCGACGATGTTGAGCTCGTGTGTTTTTCCGGCGATGACTGAGCCGACGATCAGCGCGGTCTCGCCGGGCAGCGGAACGCACATGCTTTCCAGCCCGATGAAGCCAGCGACGACAAGCAAACCATAAGAATGGATGAGATGGGCGACAGAATGCATCACGAATACCCGGCGAGCATTCACTTATACTGGTTTTCAGGCAAAGAGAACTCCTTGACCTCGGGTTCCGGGGCTGATCATCAAACCGGCAGATTGCCGCTCACCAGCGATCATTGTGCCGTCTTCCTCGTCCTCCTCTGGAACCCCTCCGATAACTGGGTTAACGCCTCCAGGTTCGTTCGTGTACAAAGAGTCGTTTATGAACAAAGAGTTCATTCATGTACAAAGACTTGCGTGAATTTATCGATTGCATCGACCAACTCGGCGCCTTGCGCCGCATCCAAGGCGCCGATCCGCGCTTCGAGATCGGCGGCATCACCGAAGTTGCCGCAGGCAGCCCCGATTGCCCGGCGCTGTTGTTCGATAGCATCATCGGATTCCCAAACGGTTTCCGGGTTTTCAGCAACGCCACGACAGATGTGAAACGGGCCGCGCTGGCGCTTGGTCTCGATCCGATGCTGCGGCCGCTCGACGCACTTAAAGCTTGGATGGATAAGCGCAAGAGCCTGCGACCGTTGGCGCCGGTCAGTGTGGGCAGTGCAGCATTTCTGCAAAACTCGCTCGTCGGCGCGGACGTGGACGTCGCGCGTTTTCCGGCGCCGGTCTGGCACCGTCATGACGGCGGGCCGTTCATCGGCTCGGGCTCGATTGTGATCATGCGCGATCCCGATACGGGCTGGATCAATGCGTCGATCTACCGCGTGCAGGTGCACGGGCCCCACAAGGTCACCGTGCAATTCGATCATGGCGGCCGGCACGGAGCGATCATCGCCAAAAAATATTGGGACCGCGGGCAAAGCTGTCCGGTCGCGATCTTGCACGGCGAGGACCCGGCCTTGTTCATTGCCGGCTTCGAATATCTGCCGCACGGCAGCTCCGAATATGAGTTCGCCGGCGCGATCAAAGGCGCGCCGATCGAAATCTGCTCCGGCCCACAGACCGGGCTGCCGCTTCCCGCCCATGCCGAGATCGTCTTTGAAGGCCGCCTCGTGCCGATGAGCGAAGCGACATTGCCGGAGGGCCCGTTCGGCGAATTCACCGGCTATTACGCCGCCGAAGCGCGTCCCGGCCCGGTGATGGAGGTGACTGCGATTCATCACCGCAACGATCCGATCCTGCTCGGCTCGCCGCCGATGAAGCCGCCGCGCTTTCATTTCGGGCTGCCGTTTCGCGCCGCGACGATCTGGAGCGAGCTTGAGTCCTCAGGCGTGACCGACGTGGTGGGGGCATGGCAGCACGTCTCGCAGCTCATGACGGTGGTCGCATTGCGTCAGCGCTACGATGGCCACGCCAAGCGCGCCGCGCTCGTTGCGGCGGCGCACAGCTACATGGCGCGTCTGGTCGTGGTCGTCGACGAGGACATCGATCCCTCCAATCTCGCCGATGTGATGTGGGCGGTGGCGACCCGCTGCGAGCCCGCGGACGGGATCGACATCGTGCGCAACGCCTGGAGTTCGGCGCTCGACCCGCGCATTCCGCCTGACCAAAAAGACCGCGGCGTCACCTCGCATTCGAAGGCGATCATCGACGCCTGCAAGCCGTTTCCCTGGCGGGACAGGTTTCCCAAAGCTTCGGCATTGTCGGCGGAGGAAGCGCGGCAGATCGAGGAGAAGTGGGGCAATCAAATTCGCGGATGAGGATGGCGGACGGATAATATCGATCTGCTATCTGTTCGCTATCGTCTGTCCGCTGCCGCCTGTTCGCTGTCGCCTTGCCGGCCGGCTATTCCACCGCATTGGCCGAATTCAAGCTGTCGATCAGCGACGAGCGATACAGGAATTTCTTATGCAGGCTGATGTCTTCGGACGTGCGCCGCAATTCGTCCAAATGCTTGCGCCGCACGAGCGGGTCTTTCTCTTCGAGATTTTTCTTGTTGGCAATCGTCTGCGCCTGCACGTAATCGACCTGGGCCTTGCGCCGCTGCCTGGTGTAGCGATCGAGCACGCTTGAATCGGCGCGGCCGAACCACACGTCGGCGAGTTTCTCGGTCAAATTCACGGCGTCGTGGATGCCGCCATTCATCCCCATGCCACCGATCGGATTATTGGCGTGGGCGCAATCGCCGGCGAGCAGCACGCGGCCCTTGTTGAAGGTCGCCGCGACGCGCTGATGGACCGCATAGATGGCGTAATACGGAATTTCGTAGTCGCCGCTCTTTTGATGGATGCCTTGCAGGCGGCGCTGCAGGCCTTCCATGCTGAGCGCCTGTTCGTCGCTTTCGCTGGGCGGCACCGGCAATACGGCGCGCCAGAATCCGGGCGGCCCATAGCCCTTGACCTTGAAAAGGTTGATCCATTCATCGGGATCGGA
>JASHVN010000684.1 GCA_030044555.1 Xanthobacteraceae bacterium
CCGCAACGAGAAGATCAATTACAAGGTGCGCGAGCATTCGCTGGCCAAGGTGCCGGTGCTGCTCGTCGTCGGCAAGAAAGAAGCCGCGGAGCGCACCGTCTCGGTCCGCCGGCTCGGCTCCGAAAAGCAACAGACCATGCCGCTTGATGCGGCGCTCAAAGCTCTTTCCGAGGAAGCGGTCCCGCCGGATATGCAGCGATCCAGAGCATGATCCCGAAAAGTGGAAACCGGTTTTCGGACAAGATCATGTTCAAAGGAAAAATCTAGAGCTTGATCCGATTCAACCGAATTGGATCAAGCTCGAGGCTCGCGGCCTGACGTTCGCGGGGAGCAACTTCGATCGTTACTGCGCCATCAGCTCGACTTCGCTGTCGACGCCGTTGATGACTTTGAAATCGCGCTGATAAGTGCGGCCTTCGTTGCGCGCGATCAAATGATAATCGCCCTCGGCGAGCACAAGGCGGGGAAACGCGCCGATCGATTCCTTGATGACGTCGCCATCAGGCGACAACACCGTCCACTGGGTATTGGCGAGCGCCTCGCCGCCGTTTTGGTTGACCAGCTTGAGCGTGATCACCGCGGCGCGATGGGTCACCACGATGTCGGTCAGCTTGCCGGCCTGCACCTGGACGTCGGAACGCACCACCGAATTGACGTCGCCGTAGGTCGAAACGATGTAATAGGTCCCCTCGGGCAAAAGCACGACGTCGCCGGTCAGGACATTCTGCGCAATCGGGCGGCGTTGCGCAGTGTCAAACTGGCTGCCCGGGTAGATATCGAAACTGATTTGGCTCGCGGGGATGCGGATGTCGCTTACCCGCCCCTGTAGCCGCACGCCGCCGGCCGGAATATCGAAAACCTCCCGCACCGTGTCGGACCGCAGCCGCACCGCCTTTGCGGCGCTGGCGAGCCCGAAGCTCGCATGCACGACATAGTCGCCGGGCGGCAACACAAATTCCTGCGTCCCCGCCCGCTCCTCCTTGACGAGGCGGAACATGCCCGGGCTGTCGGGAGTGGGCGCATAAATGCGCCAGATCACACCGGCGCTGATCAGCGGCGCATTCGGGCCGTAGCGCGCGGCGACCATGAGCGCCACGTGGCCCGGCGGAACGGCAGGCGAGGCTTGTGCGAAGGGTGTTGCCGGCGGACGCGCCAGCGGCGCCGGAAAGGCAATGCTGGCGCCGGGCGTTCCGGAACCGGGTACGGGCTCCGCGGGTGCCAGCGCATGCGGCGCCATCAGGCTTTCGATCTGCGCGAGCGCAGGGGCCGGCACAAACAGAACCGGCACAAACAGGATGATCGACAAAACTGCCGCGACGGCGCACCGCGCAAATCTGTCTCGGCCCCACCCTGACATGGGGATTTTTTCGAGCGCAATCGCGGCAATTTCAAGCCGTGGCGGCACTGCGCATCCGGCAACGCCGTCGCAGCGAGGCTGCACAGTTCGTCACTGGCGGGGGATGCCAACTCCGGAAAACCGTGTTCAAACAAAAATTTGCGCGCCATTCTGAACTCGCCGATTGAACCGGCCGCCGGGGCCGTTCATTCTTTTCACTATCTTCCGACCTATGATCTGTTGCCGCGCCTTAAGCACCTTGAGCTGCAAAATGGAGCCGTATCGTCTCGAACGCGTTATTCCGATGTAATGACCGAGGGTCAGGTGACGACGATCGACCTTGCAACTGCGCCGGTTGAGCCCCGCCGCGGACGACCATTGATCGGCCTTGTTCTCGGAAGCGGCGCGGCCCGCGGGTTTGCGCATATCGGCGTCCTGCAGGTGCTGCTCGAGCAAGGAATCATTCCCGACATCGTCATTGGCACCTCGATGGGCGCCTTGGTCGGCGGGTGTTACGCCAACAACCAGCTCGATACCCTGGAATCCTGGGCTCGCTCGCTGACGATGCGACGCATCATCGGCTATCTCGACGTGCATTTCGGCGGCTCCGGCCTGATCGGCGGCGGGCGGCTGGCAAAACGCCTGCACGAGTCCATCGGCACGACGCTGATCGAGGACCTGCCGACGCAGTTCGCGGCAATCGCGACCGAGGTCGGCACCGGCCACGAAGTGTGGCTGACGCGAGGCTCGCTGTCATTGGCGCTGCGCGCCTCCTATGCGCTGCCGGGGGTCTTTCCGCCGGTCCATATCGGACGGCGCTGGCTCGTTGACGGAGCGCTGGTCAATCCGGTGCCGGTCTCGGCGGCACGCGCCTTCGGCGCGCGCGTGGTCATCGCGGTCAATCTCGATGCCGACCGCTTTGGACGCGGCGCCACCATCGCCAGCCACGGCGCCGATCCCGGCGACGGGCACCCGGCCTCGCCGCCGCATTTACGCAATGGTTTTGCCCGGCTGCGCAACATGTTCGGCATCGAACGCGCGCTCAAGCGCGAGCTGATCGCCGGCCCGACGCGGCCGAGCTTTTCCACGGTGATGATTGAATCGTTCAACATCATGCAGGATCGTCTCACCCGCATGCGCCTCGCCGGCGACCCACCGGACGTGCATATCACGCCGCGCATCGGCCACGTCGGCTGGCTCGAGTTTCATCGCGCCTCGGAGGCGATCGCAGTGGGCCGCGTGGCCGCCGAGAAAGCGCTGGATTCGATCACCGAGACAATCGCCGAGCTGCGTTGAGCAGCAAAAAACCGTCTCGCTCGAATGCGATATCCGAGCGTTCACGAGCACTGCTTTTGCGCACCGTCGCGCTACGCCGTGAGAATGTAGTCGCGCATCGCCGCCGATTCGCGCTCCACCTGCTGCAGCCGGTGCTTGACCACGTCGCCAATCGACACAATTCCGGCCAAGCGGCCCTGATCGACCACCGGCACATGACGGAATTTGCCGTTCGTCATCCGCTCCATGATGCTGCTGATCGTCTCGTTCTCGTTGCAGGTTTCGACCTTGCGCGTCATCGTCTGGCTGACCGGCTCATCGAGCGCGGCAGCGCCCCGCGCGGCGATGGCCTGCACAATGTCGCGCTCGGAAATGATGCCGACCAGGCGCAGGTCGGCGCCAAGGATCAGCGCAGCGCCGATGCGCTTTTCGGCGAGGAGTTTTGCGGCGCGGGCGAGACTGGCACCCGGTTCGATGGTGACGACTTCGCGGCCTTTGTCTGCGAGGATGATGCTGACAATCATTGAAGCCTCCCTGGCCTCACCACATCGCCAGCGGACCGGCAGCGGTGAAGGCATTGGGGCTAATGTTTTAGGTCGGCGCCGCGTTCCATGCGGCTGAGCTGCGGAAATGTTTGCAGCGCAGCATCGCGCCGCGCGGTTCCGCAGAACGCCGCCTTAGCCGCTCGGCTCGGTATCCAATTCGCGACCCGGGACGACCGGGTCGAACGCCGTGAACAGCACCAATCCGGCGAGAAATCCGCCCATATGCGCCTGCCAGGCGATTTGCTGCCCCGGCTCGACGCCGAACGACAAGCCGCCCAGACCGAAGAGGATATTGAGTCCTATCCACACTGCGAGGAAGAAGATGAAGCGGACGTCGCGGAACGTCGCCAACAGTGACATGGCAGGGACGCGATACGCCGCACCATCGCCGGCGCCGGCGCGCCAAGTCTCCAGCGGGCCGTGCTCCTGAAAAATAAAACGCATGGCCGCGGCCATGGTGCCGGAAATGGCGGCGGAAGCGCCGATCATCGGCACGTTTGCGTGCGGAGTACCGATGAATTGCGCAAGCGCTCCTGCGGCCGCAGTGATCAACATGAAGGCCACGTAACGCCAAGCGCCGAAGCGCCGAGCAATGGCAGTGCCGAATGGTATCAGCCAGGCAAGGTTGAGCCCGATGTGCAGGAGACTGGCGTGCAAAAAAGCATAGGTGAAAAACGTCCAAAGGTCGGCGCCGAAGCCGCCGGGAAACGAGCCGCTGACGAGCGAGTCGGTGCTATAGCGCGCCGGAATGAACGCAAAGGTCAGGAGCAGCGTCTCATCCTGGTGGGTGCTCAACGCAAACATGCGGAACAGGTGCACGCCAACGAGCACGGCCACCGTCGCGACCACCACCGGCGGCACATTAAAGATGGGTTCGTAAGATTTAGGTGGGAAAGTTTCAGTCACCGGAAGGTACCTGCCGCGCCGCCCACATAGATTGTGCTGATCGCAACAGCAAGCGACACCGCTGCGCCATCAAGGCGCAGTGAAAAAACAAAAGGGAGGGCGAAGGCCCTCCCTTTTGCACCCTGTGCGGGGGTTTAGTGCTCGGCGCCGACGATTTGGGACCCAAAACGCGTCCCAATCGTGTCGCAAGGCCCCTGTCAGCCCTGCTCCGCGCCGGTCACATCCCCTCGCCTCCCATTGTTCGAAATGACATGCAGGCGACGCCCGCTCGGTTGACACGACGCGAATGAACGTGACCGGAGCCTAAGCGCGCCCGCGCGGCGAGCCAACGTCAACGTTTGGTTAAGATTAATTTGGTGTGACCGGCGCCTCGTGGTGCAAGGAGTCCTCCCCGGCATGCGACCTGCTCACTCCCCAGCAAATAAGCCTGACGGCCACAGTCTGTCCCGAACAGGGACAGTCTCGGCTGAACGGCGCGGGCGGGAGCAGGCGTCTATGAAACACGCAGCAAGTCGGGAGCTGTACGCATACTGGCAGGAATTACGGGGTCGCCGCCCGGCGCCTGAGCGCGCCGAGATCGAGCCCGCAGCGATTCGGCAGATTCTCAGTGAAGCCTTCATATTGGCGCTCGATCATTCAGCCGGCTACCCGTTTCGGCTGGCCGGCACACGGGTCTGTGCGCTGTTCGGCCGCGAACTCAAGGGTGAATCCTTTGCCGCGCTGTGGGACGAAGCGAGCCGGCGCACGGTCGTTGATCTGCTCGCGGTTCTCGCTGCCGAATGGGTCGGCACTGTCGCCGGAGTGACGGCTCGCAGCGCGAGCGGAGAATTGGTGGAACTCGAACTTTTGCTGCTTCCCCTGAGTGTCCGCCGGCCCAGCCTTGCGCGTACCATCGGCGTGCTGGCGCCCTTCAACATGCCCCAGTGGATCGGGCAAAGTCCGATCAGCTCGTTGACGCTTGGCAGCCGTCGACACGTCGGAGCCGCGATAGAGAAGCGGCTGCTGCCGCGATTTCTCAGTCCGCGCAGCAGGCGCGGGCTCGTGGTCTATGACGGCGGACGCACCTGACCGCGATTTTTCGGCTAATGGCTTCTCGGCCATTTGCATGCGTGTGTACAAAGGCCGGCTAACGGGCCGTTAACACGGCCCGCCTAGGCTTTGCGCCGCAACGGGTGCAGGCAACATCGCATGGCGTTGGCCGAACGAATGCCGAGTTTGCGGACGCTCAGTGCAGAGCGCCGCCGCTTTCAACGTGTGCACGTCAATCTTCTCGGCCGCTACATGCTGGCCGACCGGCGCGAGTTTCCCTGCCAGGTGGTGAACATGTCGCCCGGTGGCATGGCCCTGATCGCTCCGGTCACAGGCACGGCGGGCGAACGCATCATCGCTTATGTGGATCATCTTGGCCGGCTTGAGGGCCACGTCGCGCGCACGTTTCAGAACGGCTTTGCGATGACGATCTCGGCGACGGCGCGCAAGCGCGACAAGCTCGCCGCTCAGCTCACCTGGCTCGCCAACCGCCAAATCCTCGGCCTGCCGGAAGACCGCCGCCACGGCCGTATCATGCCCCGCAATCCGATCGGCCGGCTGATTATGCCGAACGGAGTGAACCTCACCTGCCGCATCATCGACGTGTCGCAGTCGGGCGCCGGCATCGCTACCGATCAACGGCCGGCGATCGGCGCGCTGGTTACGCTCGGCAAGGTGCAGGGCCGCGTGGTGCGCCATCTCGAAGACGGGTTCGCCATCGAATTCACCCGCCTGCAGCATCCCGACTTTTTGGAAGAAAACGTCTGCGGCGGTTAAGTCTGTCTTTCGCGATCATGGGCTGCCGAAAGCCCACACCATCACGCAAACCGAGCGCCTCGCGTTCAGCGCGGCGCAGATGACGCACCCGCCACCTTCATAGGGCGCCTTTGCGTCGCTGGCCTTAGCCAATAGGCAGCGCGATGAACCGTGTTCCCTGCGCTGTCTTCACGCGCATCAGGATCGAATGTCTGCCGTGCGAACGGGTCTGGTCGACGGCCTGGCCCACCTCGGACGGGCTCTGCACGGTCTGGCCGCCAGCGTCGAGAATGATGTCGCCGGTTTGCACACCGTTCTGCGCCGCCGGACCATTGGGGTCCACGCCGAGGACCACAACGCCCTGACCGCCTGAGCCTTCCACGTCCCTCGCCGGAGCGAGACTGAGGCCGAGGTGCGGTTCGGATGAAGGTTGCTGCGATTGCTCCGATTGCGGGCTCTGCGCATTCGTCTCTTGCTGCTCCTTGGGCATTGTTCCAAGCGTCAAGTCGATCGTCTGCGTCTGGCCGTTACGCAGAACCGTCAGTTGCGCTTTGCTGCCCGGCGCGGCCACGGCGATCCTCTGCGCCAGCGTCCGCGCGTCCTTGATGGGCTCACCATTCACCGCGGTGATGACATCGCCGGCCTTGATGCCGGCTTGGGCGGCCGGGCTGTTCGGCTGCGGCTGGTCGACGAGCGCCCCCTCGGCTTTATTCATGCCAAGACTATCCGCAATCGACGCTGTCACCGGCTGCACCTCGACGCCGATCCAGCCGCGGGTGACGGAGCCTTTAGACTTGAGTTGGTCGATCACCATTTTGGCGGTGTCGGCGGGAATGTCGAAACCGATGCCCACAGAACCGCCCGATGGCGAAAAGATCGCGGTGTTCACGCCGATGACATTGCCGCTCATGTCGAAAGCGGGACCGCCTGAATTACCTTTGTTGATCGGTGCGTCGATCTGCAAGTAGTCGTCGTAGGGGTTGTTGCCGATATCGCGGGCGCGCGCCGATACGATTCCGGCGGTGACCGTGCCGCCAAGCCCAAACGGATTACCCACGGCAAGGATCCAATCGCCCACATTCGGCGCCTGCTCGGCAAATTTCACATAAGGAAACTGCTTGTTGGCGTCGACCTTGAGCAGCGCCAAATCCGATCGCGGGTCAGTCCCGACCACCTTGGCGGTGTAAATATCGCCATCCGTGGTGGTGACCGTCACGGTCTTTGCACCATCAACCACGTGATTGTTGGATACGATGTAGCCATCAGGAGAGGTAAAGAACCCGGATCCCTCTCCGGTAATGACCTGTTCCTGCTGACCAGGCCCATTGAAAAAACGATAGAGCGGGGAGTTGCGCGGTATAGGCAGGACCTGTTCGTTCGTACCTCCCCGCTCGGTGAGCTTGACGCGGACTGAAACGACGGCCGGTTTGACTTTTGCCACCAGTGCGGCGAACCCTGCGGGACCCTGGCCCTGCTCTGTTGCGGCGTGCGCGGCCGTTATCGGACCCGGCAGCGCAACGAACGGACGGCCCAATTCTACGGGTGCAACCGCAAAGGCGGCGGCAGCCAATCCCCCCGCCGAAGCGAGCAAAAACAAACGGAACCGCCGCGACCGCCGTCGTGCGAACATGGTGTGGGAAACGTTATCTCTCATGGGGATCTCCCATATTTCGTCAGGCGCTCCTCTACATCGACAACTCAATCCCGAATTACCGGCTCCTGTGCGCCGAATTAAAATTTCTTCATCGCGAGATTTTTTGCCGGTATCGCGAGGTTTTTAGCAGGCCGCTGCGTCAATGCGCGCAGCGCAGCGCCCGCAGTGGAACTTTTTTCGAAACATTCCCGTCACCATCTGCGTTCCGGAATAACTCGCAAGGTTTGGACTGGTTTTTCATGCTCGAACTTAAGCAGGGGTCTAAATTAAAGCGCTCCCCGTGGCGGCGCAGCATCAGCATCATTATCGGGTTGGCCATTATCGCTGGCGTCGCCTTTGGGGTGCGGCACATGACCGGCAACACTCAACGCGCGGGAGGCAATGCCGGCCAGGCCGCGCCGAGCGCGATACCCGTCACTGCCTCGATCGCCACCCGGCAGAACGTTCCCGACATCATCAACGCCATCGGCACGGTACAATCGATCGACAGCGTCGCCATCCAACCGCGAGTCACCGGCACTATTCAGAAAATCGAGTTCACTCCCGGCCAAAACGTGAAGGAAGGGCAGGAACTATTCCTCATCGATCCGCGTCCCTATCAGGCGGCGCTCGATCAGGCGAAGGCGCAACTGGCCCATGACCAGGGCCTGCTCGCCGAGGCGCAAATGGATCTTCAGCGCTATCAGACGCTCCAACAGCAGAAATCGATCGCGGCGCAGCAAGCGCAGGATCAGGCTTACGTCGTCGAACAAGACAAGGGCACCGTCCAGCTCGATCAAGCCAACATCGAAACGGCGCAACTCAACCTTAACTACACCCGCATCACCTCGCCGGTCTCCGGCCGCGCCGGCACGCTGCTGGTCGACCT
>JASHVN010000105.1 GCA_030044555.1 Xanthobacteraceae bacterium
GGTCGGCGGCGGACTTGGCCGCACGCCGTTCCTGGCCCAGACCATCAAGCCGTTCTTGGCCAGGCGCGACGTGCTCAGCTACGTCGAGGCGGTGCTGCGCACCTACAACCAGTTCGGCCGCCGCGACAATATCTGGAAGGCGCGCATCAAGATCCTCGTGCACGAACTCGGCGCCGAGGCTTTCGCCAAGGAAGTCGACGCCGAATGGCGCGCGGTCAAGGACGGAGAGCTGGCGCTCGATCCCGTCATGATCGACGAGATCGCCACGCGCTTTCGCTATCCGGATTACGAGCGGCTCGAAGACAATCCGCCGGCGCTTGCCGCGGCACGCCGCGCCGACCGCGCGTTCGACGCCTGGATGGGCAACGCGGTCGCCAATCATAAAATGCCCGGCTATGCCATCGTCACCCTGTCGCTCAAGCCGGCAGGCGGCACTCCGGGCGATTGCACCGCCGAACAGATGGACGCCATCGCCGATCTTGCCGATCGCTACTCGTTCGGCGAGATCCGCATCGGCCACGAACAGAACATGGTGCTGCCGCACGTGGCACAGCGCGATCTGCCGGAGGTTTGGCGTGCGCTCGCTGCGATCGGTGTCGCCACGCCCAATGTCGGGCTCGTCTCCGACATTATCTCCTGCCCGGGTCTGGATTATTGCAGCCTGGCCAATGCCCGCTCGATTCCGCTGGCGCAGGAGATTTCGCGCCGCTTCCGCAGTGCCGATCTGGCCCGCGATGTCGGCCG
Source organism: Xanthobacteraceae bacterium (assembly GCA_030044555.1). Classification (GTDB taxonomy): domain Bacteria; phylum Pseudomonadota; class Alphaproteobacteria; order Rhizobiales; family Xanthobacteraceae; genus BOG-931. Next base: position 745 of record JASHVN010000105.1, read on the forward strand.
GCTGCACATCAACATTTCCGGCTGCATCAATGCCTGCGGCCATCATCACGTCGGGCACATCGGCATTCTCGGCGTCGAAAAGAACGGCCAGGAGTTTTATCAGGTCACGCTTGGCGGCAAGGCCGACGAGAATGCCAAGCTCGGCACGCTGATCGGCCCAGCCGTGCCTTACGCGCAGGTGGCCGACGTGGTCGAGGATATCGTCGAGGCTTATCTGCAGCTGCGGGAGCGCCCCGACGAGTTGTTCATCGACACCGTCAAGCGCACCGGCGTCGAACCTTTCAAGGAGCGCGTCTATGCCACTCGTTAAATCCGGCCGCATCGTTGAAGATCGCTATGTGCGCGTCGACGACGAAGCGCCTGTTCCCGACCGGGTGCCGGTCATCGTCACCGCCAAACGGTTTCTTGCCGATCCGAACGCGCTGATTAAGCGCGACGGCTCACTGGGCGTGCTGTGGCCGAACGACCGCCGCGTCGCCGAGCTCGAGCCGTGGCTCGGACACCTGGCGCTGATCGCGCTCACTTTTCCGAAATTTCGCGACGGCCGCGCCTACAGCCAGGCCCGGCAGCTGCGCGAGCGTTACGGCTTTCGCGGCGAGCTGCGCGCCACCGGCGAGGTGCTGCGCGACCAGTTTCTGTTTCTCATCCGCGCCGGGTTCGATACGCTCGAAGTGAAAAAGGCGGCCGATGCGGCGGCCTATGCGGACGTGGTCCGCCGCTTCAGCGTATTCTATCAGCCGAGCGCCGATGGGCGGATCTCGGCGCAGCAGCGACGCCTGGTCCGCGCCGCCGCCGATCACCGGCCCGCCGTTACGCAGGACGCACTCGTCGGCGGCTAGCCAGTGCCAGTTCTCTGACGCGCTCCATACGGCGGCGCTGAGGACCCCCACCTCATTCCTCCCCCTTTCAGGGGGAGGAAGGCGCAATGGGCCTCGCCTGATCTCGACTGGTAACGCTGAGCTTGCAGCTTGCGCTCCTCTCCCCTGCAGGGGGAAAGATAGAGCGGGGGTCCTCTCACTCGCCGCGTGACTGAATCAGAGAACAATGAAAAGGAGAGATCCGGCCGCTCACCGCAACGTCTTCAATTCGGCATGCGCACGCCGGCGCGCTGCAGGCGAGGCAAGACTTCATCGCAGAAGTACGGCACTTCGTTGAGATAATTGACGAATGAGAGCCCGATGCCGAGCACGCCGGCCTGGCTGATGATTGCCAGTTCATCGGCGACCTTGTCGGGCGTGCCGACGAACGGATAGCCGCCCACCGCATTGGAGGCGAAGTAGCGGCGCTTGGCGTAATATTCTTCCGGCGGAATCGTTTGCGGGGTGATGCTTTTGTTGGCGAGCATGCCGTCGATCGCGCCCCAATCGGCGTTCTCGATGATAGCGTGCTGATAATAATCGTCGGCTTCCTTCTGGGTCGGCCGGCAGACCACCTGGCCGACGGTGAACACTTCGATCTCGCGGCCCAACTGGCCCGCTTGCGCCTTGATCTCCGCCACCTTGGCGGCATTGGCGGTAAGCGAAGTGCGCGAGCCCGCGGTGGCGACGAAAAACGCGTCGCAATTGCGAAGCGCGAAAGCTTGGCCGACATCGGACGAGCCGGCATTCATCATCAGCGGGCGCGTGCCGCCGTAGGGTTTCGGGAAGGCGCGCGCCGCCCGCATATGCAAAAACTTGCCGTCGAAATCGAAGGTGTCGTCGCGCGTCCAGGCCGCCTTAACGACATCGACCCATTCCTGCGCGTATTCGTAGCGTTCATCGTGCTCGCGCTGCTTGACGCCGAACATGTCGAATTCGCCTTCGTTCCAGCCGCAGACGATATTCATGCCCATGCGGCCTTGGCCGATATGGTCGGCGGTGACGAATTCCTTGGCGGCGATCAGCGGATGGAACAGCGGCGCATGCACGGTGCCGAAGACCGTCACGCGCCGGGTGGCGCCGAGCAGACCGACCGCCCAGGTGATGGTCTCGAGCGTGGTGCCGTGAAAATCGGTCTCGCCGCCGTAGCCCTTCCAGCGCGCGATCGGCAGCAGGAAATCGAGGCCGGCCTCGTCGGCAAGCTTGGCGAGAGCGAGGCAGTCCTCCCAACTCGCCGACCAGCGCTCCGGCACCTTGGTGGCGGAACGACCGGACGAGCAATTGGCGCCGAACAGGCCGATCTTGAGCGCATTGCCGTTGTACATGGCAACGCGATTCTTCATGGAAGCGGTAGGCGCCTGCACGGCGTTCTCCCTTATTGGTTATAAGCAGCGCATATTAGCGCGGCCATCGGCGAACCGTCATGCGGCAACCGCAATCGTCAGCGGCGCCAGAAGCGAGCGATACCATCGAGCGGGAGGATACTTGGTGGCACGCCTGCGGCGAACATGCTATTTTGCTTGCGGCGACCGGCGATGAGGCAGTGGTTCACGCGGGATCGCAAATGTCGCAGTGCCGCCGTATTCCGGCCTTTCGCTCATTGGCCTTGAGGGGCTGGCGAGATGGGGTTTTGGCCGCTTTTTTGGCGGCCGAATTTGCGTTCATGTGCGGATGCGTTGGCGTGGCTGCGCAGGAACAGAGCGCGACCTTGGCGTCGGCGGGGCTAGCGCTTCCGTGCGGCGGCGGTGAGATTCTGCGCGGCCATGTGAGCCATGTCGTTGACGGCCGAGACTTCGTGCTTGACGACGGTCGCGAGGTGCATCTTGCGGCCATCGAAGTGCCGCTGCCGCCGCCTCTCGATGCATCGCACGCGGTCCCCGGCGGCATCGCCGCCAAGACCGCGCTGGCAACTTTGCTCAGCGGCGCGCAAGTCGCGCTGCGGCAGGCCGAGGTCGCGTCTGACCGCTATGGGCGAATTGTGGCCTATGCGGAGGTTTTGCACGCGGACCAGCGCCGCTCGGCGGAAGCCGAAATGGTATCGGCCGGCTTCGCCCGGGTCGGCGACGATGCCGGCAGCCAAGCCTGCGCCGCGGAACTGCTGCGCCGTGAGACGGCCGCGCGCAAAGCCAAGCTTGGTCTGTGGGCCGACCCGTATTATGACCCCATTCCAGCGGACAAGCCGGCGGATATAATAACCCGGCGCGGCCACTTCGCGCTGGTTGAAGGCCAAGTGGTGTCCGTTCATGCAAGCGGCGCTACTCTTTACGTGAACTTCGGCCGGCATTGGTCGCAGGATTTTGCGGTCACGATCCGGCGGCGCAACGAACGTAATTTTGCGGCGGCGGGTCTCGATTTACAGGGACTCGCGGGGCGGCAGGTGCTGATCCGCGGCTGGATCGAGGCGCATAGTGGGAGCGCCAATAATGTCGGGGCGGACTTTTGGCGTGCTCCTTGGATCGAAGCGGCGCACACTGAGCAGATCGAACTCGTCGACCAAAGCGAGGCGGGGATGACGCGGCGATGAGAGCGGGACGGGCAGCGATTGCGGGCCGAGCGCTTGCGGGCTGGGCACTTGCGGGCGCAGGCATCGCTTTGCTCGCGCTGGTGCTTGCGGCTTGCAGCGCTCAGCTGCCGGCTTCGCCGCAGGTTTCGCTGTCGGCGCCGCCTGCCCAGACGCCAGAGGCCGACATGCCGCCGGCGGTGCTGCAGGAGCATCAGCGCATCCTCGCGGCCTATGGCGGCGTGTACGAGGATCCGCGGCTTCAGGCCACCGTCCAGCAATTGGTGGAGCGCCTGGTGGCGGCATCGGAACGGCCGGAGCTGCATTACCGGGTCACTATCCTCAATTCAGACACGGTCAACGCCTTCGCGTTGCCGACAGGGCAGCTTTACGTGACCCGTGGCTTGATCGCGTTGGCGAACGACGAGTCCGAACTCGCAGCGGTGATCGGCCACGAGATGGGCCACGTGATCGCCCGCCATGCCGAATTGCGCGAGGAGAAGGTCCGCGCCGAGCAATTGGGCGATCAGGTGGTTGCCGATTTCTCCACCGACGCCGAAGCCGGTGCGTTGGCGCTCGCCAAGTCGAAGCTTCGGCTGGCGCAGTTCTCGCAACAGCAAGAGCTGGATGCAGACGCGATCGGGATCGGTATCGCCGCGCGCGCCGGTTTCGATCCTTACGGATCGGTGCGGTTCTTGGCCTCGTTGCAGGCAAACTCCGATCTGAAACCGCGGCCGAATGGCGTGCTCAATCCGGCGGCGCCGGATTTCCTCTCCTCGCATCCGGAAACCCCGGAGCGCATCAGTCATGCGCAGGCCGTCGCGCGCCAATACCGCGCGGCCGCCGATGACACGCCGCAGCAGCTTGCCGCGGCGCGCGACGCCTACCTCGCCGATATCGACGGAATGGTCTTCGGCGAAGATCCGAGCGAGGGCTTCGTGCGCGGTCGCCGCTTCTTGCATCCGCGGCTGGGCTTTACCTTCACCGCCCCCGAGGGCTTCGTTCTCGACAATACCGCCAAGGCCGTGCTCGGCGTGCAGCGCGGCGGCGACGCGGCATTGCGGCTCGATGTGGTGCAGGTGCCGGCCGAGCAGACGCTGGCGAATTATCTCAACTCCGGCTGGATCGAGAACATCGATCCCGGCAGCGTCCACGACATCACCATCAATGGCTTCGCCGCAGCGACCGGCACCGCCAAGGGCGATGATTGGGATTTCCGCCTCTACGTCATTCGTTTCGGCAGTGACGTTTATCGCTTCATCTTCGCCAGCAAAAAGTTCACGCCCGACATCGATCGTGTTTTCCGCGAGTCAGTCGGCACTTTCCGCCGCATGAGTCTGAGCGAAATTCAGCACGCCAAGCCGCTGCACCTCAAAGTCGTGAAGGTTAAGCCGGGCGATACTGTCGAGAAACTGGCCCGCCGCATGGCGGTCTCGGACCGGCAGGTCGAACGCTTTCGCGTGCTGAATGGGCTTGGGCCGACCGACAGCCTTAAGCCCGGGAGCGAGGTGAAAATCGTTGCGGAATAAGGCTAACCCTGTTTCCGATCTGTGGCGCTGCAGCAAAAATCTCGTTGTTTTGTGCCTAGTCGATCGGTTCCGTCCGCGCTATGATCCGTTCAAGGCCGAAATGGCCAAGGGGGGAAGCCAAATGGGGATTGTGACGCGGGCGCTGCCTGCAGTCGTGTCGGTTACGGTGGTAGCCGCCGTCACCGCAATTCTTTGGTACCTCAAGCTGACCGAGGTCAGCCTGCCTGATCCGGTGTTCTTTTACGTGCTGCCAATTATCGCGATCGCGATCGTCTATGGCAGCGGCCCTGCGCTGTTGGGCGTGCTGGCAGCCTTCGTGTGTGCGGACTACTTCCTTTACGCGCCGCTTTATTCTCTTGATATCGTGACCCGGGTGGAAGCTGGCGATTTGACCTGTTTCTCACTGTTGGCGGTGATCGGGGTCAAATGCGCCACCGAATTGTTCCGCCCATCGACGAAATTGCCGGCAGCAAGGTCGTATTTGGCAAGATCGTATTTGGGAAGGCGCTGATTATCGGCCGCCGCGCGATCAGAACTCGGACGCCAGCTGATTCAAGCCCATGCGGTTGGCGAGGTTGCGGACCTCGTCCTTTTGCTCGTCGGAAAAGCTCATCAGCAGCGGAATGGCCGCGGATTTAAGATCCTGCACTTGTGGGCTGTCGGGATCGATGGCGCTTGGCGTGCCGCGCCAACGGGCTTCGCGCTCGCTCTGGGCACCGATATTGCGCAAAGCTGCCGCTACCGCCGGCCACATCTGTTCCTGATCGGGCGTCAGATGCAGGCGCCGTTTGATGTCGGCGATCTGGGCGTCAGTGAGCAGATATCCAGGACGCCTGGCTTCGCGGCGCACGGGGGCCGGGGCGGGATGCGATTTCGCCGCGCTCGTCAGTTCGTTCGGTTTCGGCAAGATTGGCGCCGCAATTTCGGGCGCTCCCTGCGCGGGCGGCGCTGCTGACAGGTCGGCGACTTCTTCGTGCGGCGGTTCGCTCGCCGGGATAGCTGCTGCCTGGGCCGGTGCTGGCGCGGCTGAAGCCGGCAGCATGGGTTTCGGGTCGAACAGCGCGAGCCGCGCGCGCTGCATGATGATTGTGGCGCTGGTTGCGGCCGTGGGCTGGTAAGCCGCGGCCTGCGCTACTGGGAACTCTCCCGACGCTTGGACTTCGCCCGACCCTTGCGGGAAACGCAGCGCTATCGTTTGCGCGGCGCTCTGCGAGCCGGAAGGCTCTCTGCCGCGCACCAGCGCGACGTTCCAACTGCCGATCAGATAGCCAATACCGGCGGCGACCAGAATTGGAATCGCACGCCCACGCTTTATGGGTTTTACGGCTTTCTTCTGCCGCATCCCGCCCCCTCGATCCTTGACGCTCGTTAAGTATCTCCTTTCAAATGAAGCTTAATTTATGACTAAACGACGAGCTTTTGCCGGCAGCGTAGCTGCCGGCACTCAGGCGTCCGAGCAAAGCAAAAGGCCCGGCACTCCGGCCGGGCCTTTGTATGAGCTGTCGATAATCCGAGGGACTTACGCGGCTTCTTCCGCGACCACGCCCTCGTCTTCGGCCTCGGGCTTGGGACCGCGCCGCGGGCCTTTGGCCAGCGCCGCCTCGATCTCCTTGATCGCTTCGGTTTCAGTGATCCGCTGCACGGCCGAAATCTCACGCGAAAGCCGATCAAGCGCCGCCTCGTAGAGCTGCCGCTCCGAATAGGACTGCTCCGGCTGCGTATCCGAGCGGTACAGATCGCGCACCACCTCGGCGATCGCAACGATATCGCCGGAATTAATTTTGGCTTCGTATTCCTGCGCGCGCCGCGACCACATCGTGCGCTTGATGCGAGCACGGCCCTTCAGGGTATCCAGCGCCCGCTTGATCATCGGCGTTTCGGCAAGCTTGCGCATTCCCACGGAGGCTACCTTCGAGGTCGGCACCCGCAGAGTCATCTTGTCCTTGACGAAATTGATGACGAAAAGCTCAAGCCGCGCACCGGCGACTTCCTGCTCCTCGATGGCGACGATCTGGCCGACGCCGTGAGCCGGATAGACGATGAACTCGTTGGTCTTAAAGCCTTGTCTTTGTGTAGTCTTCTTCACGTTCATTCCCAAAGTTGCAGCCTCCGCCTCCGGCTTGCGCCGCTGCGCAGGCTTCGCCACGGCGCCGACCCGGTTACGGGTTGCCGCGCGCGCGGGTTGCGATGGCCTCCGGCTCGCGCGGGAGGAGGATTTGTTTGCCTTCCGGTTCATGCCGGCAGCGCTTTTCTTAGGACGACGACGAGTTTTCTCTGCCACTGCTCTCGCGTGGGTCACACGCCTCTTTACGACGATTCCTCGAAAAGTCCCCGAACAAAAAAGCTCCAGGTAGGCGGGAGCGCTATATCGGGGCCGTTTTTCATTATGTAATGCGTGTATAGCACATTTCTAGCCAAAATCAAAGCCTTATGGCGCCGCAAAAGCGTCGCATCCCGGCGCTTACCAGCGATAGTTAACGCCTGCAATTACCCGTTGTTCAGTCGCCGGTGCCGGGGTTGGCCGAGAAATGCTCTTCAAACTTGTTAGCCACGCCTTCCCATTGCTTGGCGTCGGCCGGCGGCTCCTTTTTGGCCGTGATATTGGGCCAAACCTTCGCGTATTCAGCGTTCAGCCCGAGCCATTTCTCCATGCCAGGCTCAGTATCGGGTTTGATCGCCTCCACCGGGCATTCCGGCTCGCAAACGCCGCAATCGATGCATTCTTCAGGATGAATGACGAGCATATTCTCGCCCTCGTAGAAGCAATCCACGGGGCAGACTTCCACGCAGTCCATGTATTTACATTTGATGCAATTGTCGTTGACGGTATAGGTCATTTGCACACTCTAAAAGGCGCTTCCGCGGGCGTTGCTCCTAGCGCATGGGTCGGTGGGGTGCAAGGCGTCAGCTTGGCCGGGGGCCCGCGCCGGATTTTTCGCCCCAGTTTTCACGCCAACTCATCATATAGCGTCTCGGCGCTGCCTGCGGGACCCCTGCGCTCGCGAAATCCTCGCACTTTGAGCACCCGGACGCTGCGTTCCAGCGCCACGGTAATCACGTCGCCGACGCGTACCATGCGGCCCGGCGCATCAATGCGCGCCCCGTTGACGCGCACATATCCTGCCCCCGCCAGCGCCGCCGCCGCGCCGCGGGTGCGCACGAGCCGGGCGTGCCATAGCCAGCGGTCGATGCGTTGGCGGTCAGGTTCCGCGTGCAATCAGCGGCGCTCCTTAGCCGCGGCCTCGAGCTGAGCCTTCAGCGCTGCGAGCTTGGCGAAGGGCGAATTGGGATCGGGCTGCTTTTCGCGCTCGCGCCGGTCAAACCGCGCCGGACGCTCCTGCGGCCGCTCGCGTTCGCGCTGCGGAGCGTCGGTTCGATCGTGGCGATGCTCGCCGCCCCTGCGGCCTCGGTGGCGCGGCGGCCGCCCCGACCTGGGCGGAAACTTGGACGAAGACTCGGGCGAAGATTCGGGCGAGGCTTCTGCCACGGCCAGCTCAGTGGGCGATTTATTCCCGCCTTCCGCGGTGGCGGCTACCGGCTCGCCGGTGCTGACGGTCTGGGAACTGTCGGTTCGCGATCGCCTGTGCTGCTCGCGATTGCGGTCGCGGGGACGGCGCCGGCCTTCGCTCCGGCCCGGGCGCCACACCTCAACCAAGGCCGGCTCCTCGGTGCCTTGGGTCTCCGGCGCGGCCGCATCGATTTTTGCTTTGGCAATCTCTGGCGACGGCTGCGCTGCGGCAGCTTCTACCGAGGCGTCCGCGTTCTCCGCCGGAGCTTCCGGCTCGGATGCGGCGCCGGCGTCAGGCGGTGGCAGGGCTTCGTCCGTCGCCACCAGCTGCGAGGCTTCCTCAACAATGGGCGACGGTTCAGGAGAGGGTGTTCCGGCCTCGGTCTCTATCTCGGTCAGCTCAGTCGGCACGCTATCCGGCTCGGCTGTTGCCGCCATAGTCTCCGACGCGGCCTGTTCAGTGGCGACAGGCTCCGCGGGCTTATCGGTGCTGGCGTCGGCGTCTACGACAACAGCCTCCGGCGCGGCTTGTTCGGCGGCGGCAGCTTCCTCGGGATTATTGGTGTGGGCATCAGCGGCTGCAGCAACGGATTCCGGCGCTGCCGGCTGGGGTAGCGGCTCGGCCGGCTTCGGCCGGCGTTCCATACGGTAGCCCAGTGAGCGCAGGATCGAGGCAAAATCCTCGCCCGAGGCGCCGATCAGCGAGGTCATGCCGCTGACGACGATAAAGCCGCCGCCGGGAAAAGCAGCGGACGGTCGCGGACCGGGCGCACCTTCGCGCCAGGCCAGCGCCGGGCGGATCAGGTCGGCGAGCCGCTCCAGAATGTCGACGCGCACCGCGCGCTCACCGCAAACGCGGTAGCCGGCGGTGCGATAGAGCGCGGGGTCGATCTCGCGGTTGACCGGTATCGAGGTGCGGCCGCTGCCGGCCAGATGCAGGAGATCGTCGAGGCCCTTCTCGGTGCCGTCGCGCGACAGGGCAAAGAGCTGGGTGGCAAGCGCGCGCGGCGCGGGCTTGAGCAGCGCCGGAATGTAAATGTGGTAGGCGCCAAAGCGTACGCCGTATTTGCGCAGGCTCGCGCGCTCCGGCTGTTGCAGCCCTTTCACCTCCTCGGCCACTTTTGGCCGGTCGAGCACACCCAGCGCCTCGACCAGTTGGAAAGCGACCCCGCGCGCAATGCCGGTGATGTCCTCGGCGGCCGATAATTCAAACAGCGGGCCGAGCAACTTCTCGATATGCGATTTGAGCCATTGGTCGAGCCGTGCCTGCACGGCGTCGCGTGGCGCGCCGGTGAGATGCTCGTCGGCAACGAGGCGAACGCGCGGGTGGAGAACGTCCTCGCCGGCAACGAGCTTGCCGACGGCAGCGCCGGTCCAGCGGATCGCGCCGTCGGCCGCAAGCACAAATTGACCGTCCGGCGCCTCGGCCAGCCGGGTGGCGCGCGCGTCGATCTCGCCGGCAAGCGCCTTTTGCGCGGCGTTCTGTAGCGCCTTCGCCTCCGATCCGCCCGAAGAGGCGTCGGCCACAAACACGAACCCGTCGAGACGGCCGATGACGTGGCCTTCGACGACAACCTCGCCGGTTTTGTTGATTTGCGGCTCGAGCTCGGCGTTCTCGCGCAGCCGCCGCATCAGCACGCTGGTACGGCGATCGACGAAGCGCTCGGTGAGCCGCTCGTGCAAAGCGTCGGAGAGTTTGTCCTCCACGGCGCGGGCGACGCCTTGCCAATGCTCGGGATCGGCGAGCCAATCCGGACGGTTGGCGGCGAAGGTCCAGGTACGGATATGGGCGATGCGGGTCGACAGCGTATCGATGTCGCCGTCGATCCGATCCGCCTGCTCGATCTGACGCGCGAACCAGTCGGTCTCGATCCGGCCCTCGCGCATGAGAAAGCCGTAGACGGTGATCACAAGCTCGGCGTGGTTGGCCGGCGCGATCTTGCGATAATCGGGAATCTGACAGACATCCCATAACCGCTCGACGTCGATGGCCGTGCTGGTCAGGGCGCGGACGTCGTCCTCGCGCGCCGCATGGTCGAGCACGAGGGTATCCTCCGCGACCGGAGCGCGGGCGAGCGCGCTTTCCTTCGGCGCCTCCGCGAGCGTCGCCTGCAGGGCGCCGATCGAGGAGAAATCGAGATTGCTATTACGCCATTGCACAAGCTTCACCGGCTCGAATGTGTGCGATTCGAGCGCCTGCGCCAGTTCGGCCTCAAACGGCGGGCAGCGCCCGGTGGTGCCGAACGTGCCGTCGCGGGTGGCGCGCCCGGCGCGGCCGGCGATCTGCGCCAGCTCGGCCGGGCTCAGCTTGCGGAACTGATAGCCGTCGAATTTGCGATCGGAGGCGAAGGCAATGTGATCGACGTCGAGATTAAGCCCCATGCCGATGGCGTCGGTCGCCACCAGATAGTCGACTTCGCCGGATTGATAGAGATCGACCTGCGCGTTGCGCGTGCGCGGCGACAGCGCGCCAAGCACCACCGCCGCACCGCCGCGCTGGCGCCGGATCAATTCGGCGACGGAGTAAACCTCTTCGGCCGAAAAGGCGACGATGGCCGAACGGCGCGGCAGCCTGGTCAACTTTTTTTCGCCGGCAAAAGAAAGCTGCGACAAACGCGGACGGCTGACGATGCTGGCGCCGGGCAAGAGCCGCTCGACGATCGGCCGCATGGTGGCGGCGCCAAGCACCAGCGTCTCTTCGCGCCCGCGTCGATGCAGCATGCGGTCGGTGAAGACGTGGCCGCGCTCGAAATCGGCGGCGAGTTGAATTTCATCGACGGCCAGAAAGGCGACGTCGAGATCGCGCGGCATCGCCTCGACGGTGGCGACCCAGAAGCGCGGATTGGGAGGCTTAATCTTCTCCTCGCCGGTCACCAGCGCCACGGCGTCGGCGCCGACCCGCTCCACCGCGCGATTATAGACTTCGCGCGCCAAGAGCCGCAGCGGCAGGCCGATGATCCCGGACGAGTGCGCCAGCATCCGCTCGATGGCGAGATGGGTTTTCCCGGTATTGGTCGGGCCGAGCACGGCGGTGACGCCGGCGCCACGGGCGCGCAGGTCGCGATCGGCAGGCGGGGAGAATGAAATTGGCATTACGAGCCCGGCATGGTGCCGCTGTCCACCCGTCCGCGAAAGGCCGAGGGAGGGCAGGGCATGTGGATCTGTATCACAACGCGACGGTCGAAAGCCCTGTGCTTAAGGTGTGGAACGAGTCTCGAACGAATCGCGGCCGAATCGGCGACTCGGAACTTGTTCGAATTTGTTCACTGCGAAATATGGAAGTGCACATCGCATAGAGTACTACATCGGGTGTCGGAGGCCGTTTTGCGCGGTCTTTTGCACGCTTGGGCTGTTAACGCTTGCCGCGAACGCGATTCGGCTCCGAGTCAAGAGGTGAATGCCTGTGGATAACGTGGACGCCATCGCCGCCATGGCGATTCCGCAAGCCGCGCCGACGTCGACCGTTCGCCCGAAATGCAAGCTCGCTGACGACGCTGGGCCGTATCATTGGATCTTGGCAACCGCGTTCGAGGGTTCTGCCACCGAGACAAAGCGTCTCGCCTGCAGCACGCCGAGGCCGAGCGGCGTCGGCAGCGAGAAGCGGAACGGCACCAGCACACGCGTGCCGGCGATCGGGGCCAACCAAACTTCGGCATCGCGCAGCGCGACCAGATATTTGATCGCCGCCCGGTCCGGCACATAACCGGAAATGGGCGCGAAATAGAGCGCGCAGACCACAGCCGGCCCTTGATAGCCCTCCTGCGCCCTGACCATTTCCATGCGCTTGAACGCGCTGTGCAGATCGTAGCGCACGCGGCCGTCAAACACGGCAATCGTTTGCGCGCAGGCCGTCGGATTGACCGGATTGCCGCTGCCGGCGACGCGGGCGAGTGCGGACGTCATCGGATCGACGACGCCGCGGCGATCGGCGTCGGTCACCGGGATGCGGTCGGGAAGCGGCATCAGCGGCGGCTCGGCCGTGTAAACGGTGACGTTGCCGTTGGCGAGCGCCATGCGCACTTCGTCAACGTGGCGGTCGTCGATGATCGTCGACGCGTAGCTCGTCGGCACCGGCTGGCCTTTGCTCACCATGCCGCGTGCGGCGCTCGTCCCGTGCGCGCCGCTGAAAATCTTCAAAAGTCCCGCGGTCGTCCCGCTTGCCGCCACCGTATAGGCGTTGTCGGAAATCTCCACGACCCAATTGCCGTGACCGATCGGAAGTCCAGCGAGCGTGGCGACATATTCGGCCTCGAGCCGCCCTTGGGCGCGAGCGCTTGCGCTAGCATCGGCGGCAAACGCCGCCAAGATCGTCATGACGGAAACCGCCGCGGCAGGCGCGGCGGTTCTGGCGAGGCGAAAAAGCCCGTTGAAGAGGAGTGCGGACACTATAGTTACTGACCCTTGAGCCCCGGCGGATGCGCGCGACCAATGCAACCTGCGCCGGGGGGCCGCTGCGCTGCGACGATAATATAAGTAGACGCATCCCGACGCGGAACCAATGGCTTTGTTTTTGGCGGAGAATGCGACGTTTCTGTGGATTTTGGCGCGTTGGCGGGCGCGCCAAACATAAAACTGCGATCTGTGACATACGCTTGACGCTGCGAAGCCGCCCCACTATAGGTCCGCAAATTTTCATCGCGCCCTGCTTAGAGGCGCCGCTTGGCGCGGAAAAGTGCCTTGCGCGGAAAACTTAAGGATTAAGCCATGCCGTGGCGTTGCGAACTGACCGGAAAGACCCGCCAGATTGGGCACCGGGTCAGCCATTCCAACCGCAAGACCAAGCGGCGGTTTCTGCCCAATCTGCTCAGCGTGACGCTGATGTCGGACTCGCTCGGCCGCTCGGTGCGGCTGCGCATTTCGGCGAATGCGCTCAAGACCGTCGATCACCGCGGCGGCCTCGACGCGTTCCTTTTGGCAGCCAAGGACGCCGAACTGTCGCCGCGGGCGCTCGACCTCAAGCGCCAGGTGGTGAAGAAGCGCGCCGAGGCGGCGTAGTTTCCAAGTCGCAAGACCAATTCTGATTTGTGCCGGCGGCGGTGCGCGCCACTGGCGGCATACTTGCGTGCGCACCAGACCTTGATCCAATTCGATTGAATCGGATCAAGGTCTAGATTTTTCTTTTGAGCATGATCCCTCGGGTCAAGCCCGAGGGCATGCTTACCCGGAAACCGGTTTCCACTTTTCGCGGTCATGCTCTAAGCTTGCGCGTCGAAGTTGCCGTCAGAGGAGACGCCAATGTCCGCACCAGCTATGTCCGCGCCAGCCCGC